>JAUZOM010000020.1 GCA_030706465.1 Bacteroidota bacterium
ACGGCGATAGCTATGACTTTTGCCCATTGTATTGGTGAGTTCGGGGTAGTCATTATGGTGGGTGGCAATATGCCGGGGGAAACGCGCGTAGCTTCCATTGCCATTTACGATGAAGTCCAGGCGATGAATTACCATGCCGCCAACCAATATTCATTTATTTTATTCATTATTTCATTGCTAATCCTGACGCTGGTTTACAGCATTAAAAAGAACCCCTAGCCCCTAAAGGGGAACAAGAAAAGACCCCTTAATTATAAAAAGAAAAAACCTTTCCCCTCCCGGTAAATTGAGATAAATTGCAGAGAACTAAATTAGTTCAGTATTTATAGAATAAAAATAATATGGAATCAAAATCAATTAATATAGACTGTAGTAACTCAAACTCCCCTTTAGGGGTCGGGGGTAGTATTCTTTCTATCTCCATCCAACACGCCATGCTTACCTCCGAAGGTAAGACATACCTGGAAGTCTGCACTGAAATCCAGGGTAACGAACTGCTCTGTCTTTTCGGGCATTCCGGGGCTGGAAAAACAACGTTGTTGCGCCTGTTAGTCGGCTTAACGAAACCGGATAGAGGGAGAATAGTTTTTAATGATACCGTGTGGTTTGATTCGGAGAAAAAAATAAATGTTCCGCCACAGGAACGTAATGTAGGGTATATGTCGCAGGATTATGCCCTTTTCCCCAATATGACGGTAGAGAAAAACATCCGTTTTGCCCAAAAGGATAAGAACAAGAGGGAGGTGGATAAATTAATGGATCTCTTCGATTTGAATATTTTAAGGCACCAGCATCCGGGTAAACTATCCGGGGGACAAAAACAACGGGTAGCACTAGCCCGTGCCCTAGCGGCCAGGCCCAATGTTCTGTTGCTTGATGAACCGCTTTCGGCCCTTGACTTCGATATGCGCAAGTCACTGCAACACGAGATACGCAAAGCTCACAAACTCCTTAACACAGTTACTTTGATGGTCAGTCACGATATTCCTGAAGTAATTCAACTGGCATCGTCTGTTCTAATTCTCAAAAACGGGACGGTAATTCATCGGGGCAAACCGGATGATGTTTTCCAACTTCAAGCACCTGTTTTTGATTTAAAAGTTCCTACATTTTAAGTGTTTTTCCCTACATTTAAGTAAGATTTTCCCATATTTATCTTCAAGAAAAATCAATCAGTCCTTCGTTTCACCTCCCAAAATAATATTTTTTATTTACATTATATTCAATGTTTTATCCTATATTTTCGAGTATTAAAAACACACCCGAAATGTTAATGGCACGATAAATGAATAACGGATGTCAGGTTATATAAAACTGAAACACTAGTTATTCATTTAATATATAGGAAAGATGAGAAAGATTGCAATTTACGGAAAAGGCGGAATCGGTAAAAGTACCACAACGCAAAACACGGTAGCCGGCTTGGCTGAGATGGGAAAAAATGTCATGGTAGTGGGTTGTGACCCGAAAGCCGACTCTACCCGGTTACTTCTGCACGGGTTAGCTCAGAAAACTGTTTTGGATACACTTCGCGATGAAGGGGAAGACATTGATTTGGACGATGTCATGAAACCCGGATTCAGGGAAACCAGTTGCGTAGAATCAGGTGGTCCTGAACCGGGAGTCGGGTGTGCCGGCCGTGGTATTATTACTTCTATCAACTTATTGGAACAACTGGGAGCTTATGATGAAGACAAAAAGTTGGATTATGTATTCTACGACGTATTGGGTGACGTTGTTTGCGGTGGGTTTGCCATGCCTATACGTGATGGTAAAGCAGAAGAAGTTTACATCGTGGTATCGGGCGAAATGATGGCGATGTATGCTGCCAACAACATTTGTAAATCAATTTCTAAATTTGGTAAAGTGGGTACCGTTCGTTTAGGCGGTTTAATTTGCAACTCCCGCAAAGTAGACAACGAAGCCAACATGATTGAAGAATTTGCGCGTCAGTTGGGAACACAGATGATCCACTTCGTACCTCGCGACAACATGGTTCAACACGCTGAAATCAACCGTAAAACAGTTATCGACCATGCCCCGGATCATGCACAAGCAGACGAGTATCGTTCATTGGCTAAGAAAATCAACGACAACCAGATGTTTGTTATCCCAAAGCCATTGGAAATGTCTGCATTGGAAGAATTATTGGTCGGGTTTGGTATTATGAACTAGCAAACAACCCCCAACCCCTAAAGGGGAGTAAGACACGGTCTTTGATAAAGTTTGGGGATACTTTGAATATAAAAAACTTGGTCTTTAAGTCCCTTTAGGGGTTAAGGGTCATTAATTTACAAACACAAACTTCCGTTACTCCCCTTTAGGGGGCGGGGGTCAAAATCAAAACAATATGTATTTATTAAGAGCAATAGTTCGTCCGGAAAAATCATCTGCGGTTATGAAAGCATTATTTGATGCAGGCTTTCCGGCAATCACTAAACTGGCCGTATTCGGTCGTGGTAAACAACGTGGTATTAAAGTAGGAAATGTAACTTACGATGAGCTTCCAAAAGATTTGCTTATGATGGTTATTCCTGAAAAAGATAAAGATTTCGTAATCGAAACAATTATGTTGGCAGCCCGCTCGGGCGAAAAAGGACAGTTCGGTGACGGTAAAATCTTTGTTACCCCGGTAGAAGAAAGCTACACTATTTCCAGCGGCAAACAAGACTGACCCCCAACCCCCTAAAGGGGACTTTTGTCAGGGTGCAAACTTTGAAATTAATTACAAATCTCGACCTCTCTTATTCCCCTTTTGGGGTTAGGGGTCTAAACAAAAAGATTATGAAACTGATATTAGCAATGATACGCATCGATAAAATGGCCGCTACCAAGCTTGCCCTTTCCGATGTTGGTCTGCCTTCGTTCACGGCCATGCCGGTATTGGGACGTGGAAAAGGAAAAGGCGGATTTGAAAAGGCTGCCGGATTAGACGATGACCAAAAAGAGCTCATTATTGAGATGCCTCGTTTAAAATCCAAACGAATGATTACCCTGGTGGTTACTGATGAAAAGAAAGAACTGGCAGTTGAAACACTTATCAAAATCAATCAAACCGGGAAGAGCGGGGATGGTAAAATATTTGTACTTCCGACTAAAGATTCTATCCGGGTTCGTACGGGTGAAAGCGGAGACATTACACTTGATTAATTAATAATTTACAATTCACAATTCATAATTATTACTCAGTGAAAAGGATAAAAAGTAACTGAAATATAACAATGTTCAATTCAGGAATAAGGAAAAACGAGTGCAAAACTTACAGAAAGTTTCCTCAATTATGAATTATAGATTATGAATTATGCATTAAAAAAAATCTTTATGGCAAAGACATTAATAGAAGATTTGGAACTGGGCAAATTCGTTGAAGAAGTTTCAGAAGCCTATCCAAAAAAAGTAGCGAAGAAGAGAATGAAATCGATGGTTGTGAATGACCCGGATTCAATACCGGAAATTCAGGCTAACGTTCGTACGATTCCGGGCATCATTACACAACGAGGTTGTACCTATGCTGGTTGTAAAGGGGTAGTACTCGGGCCTACCAGAGACATCATCAACATTACACACGGACCTATCGGTTGTGGATTTTACTCTTGGTTGACACGTCGTAACCAGACACGTGCCGACAAACCGGAAATGGAGAACTTCATTCCTTATTCATTTTCAACCGATATGCACGATTCGAATATCGTATTCGGTGGAGAAGAAAAATTGAAGCAAGCTATTCGTGAAGCATACGAATTGTTCAAACCAAAAGGTATCGCAATATTCTCAACTTGTCCGGTAGGGTTGATTGGTGATGATGTTCACCGTGTAGCCCGCCATATGAAAGAAGAACTGCCGGGTGTTAATATTTTCGGATTTTCCTGTGAAGGGTACCGTGGTGTATCACAATCGGCCGGTCACCACATTGCAAACAATGGATTGTATAAAAACCTGATTGGGAACAATGACAACTATGTACGTAAAAACAAATATGCAATAAACGTATTGGGTGAATACAATATCGGTGGTGATGCCTTTGTGATTGAAGATTTATTCGAAAAAATCGGAGTAGATATTGTAGCTACCATGTCAGGTAACTCTACCCTGGAACAATTTGAAACGGCACACACCGCCGACTTCAGTTTGGTAATGTGCCACCGTTCCATCAACTATGTAGCTGAAATGTTGGAAACTTCATTTGGTATTCCCTGGGCAAAAGCCAATTTTATCGGAGCGGAAGCAACAGCTAAAACGCTTCGTAAAGTAGGTCAGTATTTCGGAGACCAAGAGTTGATCGACCGTATAGAAGCAGTGATTGCAGAAGAAATGATACCTGTAAAAGCAGCTATAGAGAAAGCAAAAGCTAAGACCGAAGGTAAAACTGCCATGTTGTTTGTCGGAGGTTCACGTGCTCACCACTACCAGGAATTATTCACCGAGTTAGGCATGGAAATATTGGTTGCCGGTTATGAGTTTGGGCACCGTGACGACTACGAAGGCCGCCGCGTAATCCCTTCCATCAAGGTTGACGCCGATAGCCGTAACATTGAGGAAATAACCGTTTATCCGGATCCAACACGCTTCAAGCCACGCAAAACAGAAGAAGAGCTTGCTCAACTGAAAGAAGCTTTCGACATTGAATTCAACGATTACAAGGGTATCATGAAGGATATGAAAAAAGGTACACTGGTAGTGGATGATTTAAGCCACCACGAAATGGAAAAACTCATTGAAAAGTATAAACCGGATGTATTTTGTGCCGGAATTAAAGAAAAATATGTGGTTCAGAAAATGGGTATCCCCATGAAACAGCTCCACAACTACGATAACGGCGGACCTTACGCAGCTTTCGAAGGTGCTATCAACTTTTACAAGGACATTGAAATGATTGCCTGCAGCACCATTTTCAAACAAATGAAAGCACCCTGGGAACTTGAAGAAGTTTTGGAAGCGGAATACGTATTCAATTAACCCCCTGCCCCCTAAAGGGGAATTAAGAAATGGTTTATTAAAATCATTCAGATAATCAGGAATTAATAATTACAAATATAAGAACCGAAGTAACTTAATTCCCCTTTAGGGGTTAGGGGTTCTTTAAAACATTAAACTTATGTTACTAAGACATACAACAGCAAAAGAAATAGACAGAAAGGCGTTGACTATCAATCCTGCTAAAACCTGTCAACCCGTAGGAGCAATGTATGCTGCATTGGGAATCCACGGATGTTTGCCTCATAGTCACGGCTCACAAGGATGTTGCTCCTATCACCGTAGCGCCTTGTCCCGTCACTTCCGCGAACCAATTATGGCCGGTACCAGTTCGTTTTCAGAAGGTTCTTCTGTATTTGGGGGATCTGCCAACCTTGTTTCGGCGATTGACACCATGTTCACAGTTTATAATCCTGAAGTGATTGCGGTTCACACCACTTGTCTGTCGGAAACCATTGGTGATGACCTAGTTCAAATCGTTTCTAAAGCCAATGAGGATGGATTGATTCCCCAGGGAAAACAAGTGATTTATTGCAATACCCCCAGTTATGTGGGAACACATATCACCGGTTACTCGAATCAGGTGGCAGCTATGGTGAAGTTCTTCTCTACGGCAACTCCGAAGAAACGAAATGTCATCAACCTCGTTGCCGGTTGGATGGAGCCTTCGGATATGGGTGAGATCAAACGGTTGGCTTCTGTCATGGAAGCCCGTACCATTATGTTCCCGGATATGACCGGAGTGTTGGACACTCCGCTTGATGGACATTACAAAATGTACCCGGATGGCGGAACTACCATTGCCGACCTGAAGCTAACCGGAGACAGTAAATTTACCTTGGGCTTTGGCCCTATGAGCACCGAGGATGCTTGTATAAAACTGGAAAACAAGTGTAAGGTAAAATTCGAAATGCTCGATATCCCCATCGGATTCAAAGCTACCGACCGCTTCCTGATGTCGTTAAGCCGGCATGCTAACTTGCCGATACCTGACAGCTTGAGTGACGAACGTGGACGTTTAATCGACTTGATTTCGGACAGTGCTAAATATCTTTACGGAAAACGCGTTGCACTTTGGGGCGATCCTGACACCTTGGTGCCGCTTACTGAATTCCTGGTAAGCCTGGATATGAAACCTGTATATATCGTAACGGGTACTCCAAGTAAATATTTCGAAGAAAGAATGCCCGAAATATTGAAAGATATACCTGAAGCAAAATTCATGAATGGAGAATTGGCCGACATGTTCCGTATGCACCAGTGGATTAAACAGGAAGGGGTTGACTTGTTGATTGGTAACACGTATGGAAAATACATTGCCCGTGACGAAAACACTCCATTTGTTCGTTTTGGATTCCCGATTGCAGACCGCCCCGGACATAACTATTTTGCAAAAGTAGGTTATAATGGTGGTGCCAATTTGGTAAAACAAATTTTAGATGCGTTCCTGGATCATATTGACAGAACTTGTCTGGAAGAAAAAGTGGAATTTCAATTGTAATGACCCCGAACCCCTAAAGGGACTTTAAGACGAAGTCTCTTATAAAAGTTGTTTAGTTAACACTCGTTTTTTTAGAAGGAGGTTTTGGGTTTATTTAGAAACCGGGGCTTTAATTTCCCTTTAGGGGATTTAGGGGTTCTTAAACTATAGATCAAGATGGCTCATATATTGGATGAAAGACAAAAACAGGTGTCGGTTGCCGGATTAAATGAACGGACTATCGATTGTAATAAAGCCAGTTTAGCAGGGAGTGTGAGCCAGCGGGCGTGCGTATTTTGCGGTTCACGTGTGGTGCTTTACCCGATTGTTGATGCGTTACATTTAATTCATGGACCTATTGGTTGTGCTGCATATACCTGGGATATCCGTGGGTCACTATCATCAGGTCCTGAATTACATCGATTGAGCTTCTGTACTGATTTGCAGGAACGGGATGTCATTTTCGGAGGAGAAAATAAATTATATGCCTCCATCATTGAACTGATTGACAAGCACCAACCTAAAGCCGCCTTTATCTATACCACCTGTATTGTGGGTGTTATTGGTGACGATGTGGAAAGTATATGCCGTCGGGTAGAAAAAGAAAAAAGTATTCCGGTTATCCCTGTACAGGCTCCGGGATTCCAGGGTTCCAAAAAAGACGGTTATAAAGTGGCCTGTGAGTCAATATTTAAACTGGTAGGAACAAAAAGCAAACCTTATACACCGGCCAAAAGTATCAATATATTAGGTGATTTCAACTTGGCAGGGGAACTTTGGATCTTATTGGAATACTACAAAAGAATGGGAGTCCATGTAAACGCCACCATAACTGGTGACGGGCGTGTAGACGATATTTGCAATGCGCATAATGCTGCCCTGAATGTGGTTCAATGTTCCGGTTCCATGAATTACCTGGCCAAGATGATGAAAGACGAATACAACATTCCCTCCATGCGGGTTTCTTACTTCGGAATTGAAGATATGAGTGATGCACTGTATGATGTGGCCCGCTTTTTCAACGATGAGGATATGATGGAGAAAGCCCGTCAACTGGTAAAAGAAGAATTTGTCCGATTAATGCCGCAACTGGCCTGGTATAAAGAACGGTTAACCGGGAAAAAGGCGGCCATCTATGTAGGTGGAGCCTTTAAAGCCATTTCATTGGTAAAAGCATTACGGCTAATTGGTGTTCAATCGGTAATTGTCGGTTCACAAACCGGAACTACCGAAGACTATGAACTGATTAAGCAGCTTTGCGATGAGGGAACTATTATTGTGGATGATTCAAACCCGGTGGAACTATCTCATTTTGTAAAAGAAAAGAAAGCCGACATTTTTATTGGAGGGGTAAAGGAACGCCCTATTGCCCACAAAATAGGTCTTGGTTTTTGCGATCATAACCACGAGCGCAAAGAACCCCTGGCAGGCTATGAAGGCATGATCAATTTTGCTAAAGAAATTTATGCAACAGCTATGAGTCCGGTATGGAAATTTACGAAGAACCCCTAGCCCCTAAAGGGGGATAAGAATACCCCCAATCCCTAAACCTAAAGAGGAGAAAGAAATAATACAACCGACTACTAAAAATTTGGATATGGTTAATACAGAAATATTAGGAAACAGAACTAACTCAAGTGTTCCTTTAGGGGTTAGGAATTCTTTAGGGGGCAGGGGGTATACTTCCACGCGGAACTCCTGTAAACTTTGTGCTCCATTGGGTGCATCACTGGTATTCAAGGGCATTGAAGGGTGTGTTCCGCTTATTCACGGGAGCCAGGGTTGTGCCACTTATATCAGGCGGTATATGATCAGCCATTATAAGGAACCTGTGGATATTGCGTCAAGTAATTTCAGTGAAGAAACCACAGTCTTTGGAGGAAGTCGGAACTTTATTACCGGGATTGATAATATTATAAAACAATATAAGCCGCAGGTGATTGGTATAGCGTCCACCTGTTTGTCGGAAACCATTGGTGAAGACATCCCGGGACATATCCGTAACTATTGCGAAACATACAAAGGATTGGAGAAGAACCTGCCCACCTTCATTCATGCCTCCACACCCAGTTATTGCGGAAGTCATGCGGAAGGATATTATAACACCGTATTGGCAACTATCAAGACAGTAACAGAATACGAAAAGACGGATAATTCAATTACTATTATTCCGGGAATGGTAACTCCGGCTGATATTCGATACCTCAAGGAATTGCTCGATGATTTTGGCTTAAAGTACACGCTGTTTCCCGATTACAGCGAAACACTGGATAATGAATACACATCGGAATATCAATTAATTCCTACCGGTGGAACGCCTATTTGGAAAATAAAACGCATTGGCAATTCAAAAGCGGTTATTGAATTTGGAAATGTTTTTAATAAAGGGGTTAGTCGTACAAAGGATGTGGGTACCATTCAGTCTGCCGGTGAATGGCTGGAATCATCACTATACATTAAGAATTACCAAATGCCTCAACCGATTGGCATTGAAGCTTCCGACCGATTGATGGACGTATTGAAAGAACTAAGTGGCAAGGAAATACCGGAGAAACATCGTAAAGAACGTGGAAGGTTGGTGGATGCTTATGTGGATGCCCATAAATATGTGTTCGGTAAAAAAGCATTGTTGTACGGTGAAGAAGACTTTGTAACTGCATTGGCCGATTGGCTGCGCGAAATAGGAATAGAAACATACTTCAAAAAAGGAGCAGATTTTGAAACGTTACGTGAAGAAGCAGAAAACTTTAAACCGGACCTTTTAATAGGAAACAGCAAAGGATACTATATCGCACGGGAACGTAAGATTCCACTGGTTCGCTTAGGATTTCCCATTCATGATCGGTTTGGGGCTTCCAGGATTCATCAGATTGGCTATCGGGGGACACAAGAACTTTTTGACCTAGTGGTGAATGCATTGATTGAGTATAAACAGGAAAACTCACCGATAGGTTATAAATATCTATAATACCCCTAACCCCTAAAGGGGAACAGAAAATATTACTAACGATTTTTAAATGATTAGAGTATGAGTAATTTAGAAAATACAGGAGACAAAAGTAACTCCAGTTCCCCTTTAGGGGTTAGGGGTTCACATCCTTGTTTCAATGAGGAAGCAAGACATACCAATGCACGTGTTCACCTGCCTGTAGCTCCAAAATGCAATATACAGTGTAATTATTGCAATCGTAAATACGACTGCGTAAATGAAAGCCGCCCGGGTGTTACTTCTTCAGTATTGGCACCCTTTCAGGCTGTCGATTATCTGAAAGACTTGAATGGCCGGATAGAGAATCTGGCGGTCATCGGTATTGCCGGTCCGGGCGATCCGTTTGCCAATGCGGAAGAAACACTGGAAACCATGCGCCGCGTGAATGCAGAATTCCCGTATAAGATTTTCTGCCTTTCCACCAATGGACTTGAGTTGGAACCCTATATTGACGAAATTGCCGATTTAGGCGTTTCACATGTCACCCTGACCATTAATGCCATCGATCCGACTATAACAGCCAAAATTTATAAATGGGTCCGGTATAATAAACATATTTATCGGGGGGAAGAAGGTGCTGCCATTTTATTGGAACGCCAACTGGCCTGTATCCCGAAACTGAAGTCCAGGGGAATTACCGTAAAAATTAACTCCATTATCATACCGGGAGTAAATGAGGATCATATTCCCGAAGTAGCTCGTGTATGTGCAGAGCTGGGAGCTGATGTCATAAACTGCATTCCCCTGATTCCAACAGCAGAAACACCTTTTGAAGTTGTTCCTAAACCGGATGCGAAAATGATATTCAGGGTTCGCACCTTATCATCCAATTACTTGAAGATTATGAGCCATTGTGCTCGCTGTCGTGCTGATGCGGCCGGCTTATTGGGCCAGGATCTCAGTGAAACCCATGCATTGCTGAAAGAGTATTCCTCCCGTGCTGAAGTTATGGAAACCAATGAAAGGCCTTATGTGGCTGTCGGATCAAATGAAGGATTATTAGTCAATCTGCATCTGGGCGAAGCACTCAGCTTATATATCTTTCAACAAAGTCCGAAAGGGTTTAAACTGGTGGAAATACGTCATACGCCTCCCAAAGGAAAAGGCGACGAACGTTGGCTTGAATTGGCCCGTTCATTAAAAGATTGCCGTGCCTTGTTGGTGAGCGGGGTGGGTGAAAATCCGAAAGCTATGCTTAAAGGATGCGGTATCCATGTGGTGGAAATGACCGGGTTGATCGATGAAGGATTGGAAGGCATTTACAACAATAAAGTAATCCGTTCCATGGCGAAACCCGATGCTTTCAAATGTGGAAGTGGCTGTAAAGGGACAGCACAGGGTTGTGGATAAGAGACTACCCCTACCCCCTAAAGGGGAATTAAGTTAGCCCCTGCTCTGAAATCTTATTATTTTGATTTGCATTACTTTATTAATAAACTCTATTAATACCACCATTCTAAAACCCCCTTCAGCGGGTAAGGGGTATAATTATTTACAAACTCAATTAAAAACATCGCCCCAAAATCCCCTCTAGGGGATAGGGGGTCATTCAGTATGAAAAAACCTCAGTATCACATTTTGGTTTGTAACTCGTACCGGGTTGCAGGCGATGCACAAGGTGCATGTAACAAGAAGGGGGCAGCCGGACTGCTTCAGTATATTTCGGAAGAAGCTGCCGATCGTGGGCTGGACGTGGCTGTCAGTTCTACGGCCTGTTTGAATGTCTGCTCGCAAGGACCTGCCATGGTTATTCACCCCAATAATTTCTGGTATGGCGGAGTTGACTCGGAAGCAGCCATTGATGAAGTGCTTGATGCTCTCGAAAACGACGAAGCTTGCGCCAAATATCTCATTAGCGATTAAATTACCGGTAACATTCATAAGAGTCATAAAAGCTGACAAGGATGTAGTAAATAATTGAACGATAGCTTCAAACTTCAGACTTTCATAATTTTAAAAATTATCTTAGTTAATCAGTTTTTATGACTGCTTATAAACTATCCCAACTGTATGGATTCACCCTACTTTATCGATACCACATTACGTGACGGGGAACAATCGCCGGGAGTTGTCTTTTCCCAGTCGGAGAAAATCAGGATTGCCGCCTTGTTGGAAAGGGCCGGTGTACCCGAAATTGAGATAGGAGTACCTGCCATGGGAGATGCCGAGATACAGGACATACGTGCCATTTGTGCGCTGGGTTTTAATTTCAAGACATTGTCATGGTGCCGTGCTACCCGGCAGGATATACTTTATGCTTCGCAGGCCGGGACTAACGGTGTACACTTGTCATTTCCTGTTTCTTCCATTTTAATGAAAGCCATGGGGAAAAATACGGGCTGGGTTATCCGGCAATTGAGGGAATTGATTGATTTTGCAATCCCTATGTTCGATTACGTCACCATTGGAGCCCAGGATGCTTCGCGGGCAGAAACCAAATTTTTAAAAGAGTTTGTTTGCGCAGCAAGCGCTTTTGGTGCTTCGCGTATCCGGTTGGCTGATACCGTAGGGTTGCTCAATCCCATCAGCACCTTCGAATTGGTATCTTCCGTCAGGAGTGTGGAGAAGAAACTTCCGCTGGAAATACATGCCCATAACGATTTGGGAATGGCCACAGCCAATACTTTAGCTGCCTATATGGCCGGGGCCGGTTGCCTGAGCACTACCATTAACGGATTGGGTGAACGGGCAGGAAATGCAGCCATGGAAGAGGTTGCCATGGCCCTGGAACTAAGTGCCAGAGTATCTTCCACTTTACGTACCGAAACTTTTTCGGAGCTTAGTGAATACGTTGCCAAAGTCTCAAAGCGTGCCATCAGCCAGAATAAACCCATAACAGGTAGCCTGGTGTTAAGTCACGAGAGTGGCATTCATACAAACTGTTTGCTGAAAGACCGGAACACCTACCAACTGATTCCTGCCGGAAAAATAGGAAAAGAAGAACAGGAATTCCTGATTGGAAAACATAGTGGGAAGTCAACCATTATGCATTATTTAACCGATGCTAATCTGCCCTTTACGGATAAAGATTGCAGGTTATTACTCAACAAGGTAAAAGAATTCGCAGATGCTCTCAAAAGGGCAATAACAAAAGAAGAATTGCTGGATCTCTATTTTGAAGTACATTCAAATAAAACGACAGTAAATTGTTAAATGTAAATGATATTACATTCCCACTCATTAATTATGGAAAGAACGCTTGTTATTATCAAACCCGGTGCAATAAAAAGAGATTTAATTGGTGAAATTATTCATCGCTTCGAACGGAAAGGGCTGCAACTTTGTGGCATTAAAATGATGAAACTGAATGATGAAATTCTGGATGAACATTACGAACATTTAAAAGGGAAACCTTTTTTTCAACGGATTAAAGACTCAATGATGAAAACACCGGTCGTGGTATGTTGTTGGAAAAGCGTTGATTGCGTTCGCATAGTCCATGATATGGCAGGTTGTACAAATGGCCGTCAGGCAGCTATGGGAACCATCCGGGGCGATTATAGCGTCAGTGTGCAGGAAAATATTGTCCATACTTCGGATACGGTCGAAAATGCCAATATTGAGATTGCCCGTTTTTTCAGGGAAGAAGAAATTTTCGAGTTTAACCAACTAAGTCCTACCGTTTTGTATGCTGAGGATGAATTTTAAGCTGTTCCCTATCAAAATCAGGGGGAATACCTCCAAATTAAAAGTTCGTTTCAACACGTGATCCGAATTAATCATTAATTCTAAATTTATGCCAACAACCTCTATCATCCCGGATGAAGAAATGCGCAGGCTTTCATTGTCCTGTTTGCAGTATGCCAATGGCTTCTTCACAACTTTTCAAAGAAGTCTGGCTAACAAGAACTCCCGTTTTGATAACGACCTGCTCTACGATCTGGCCGTATTAAGCCATGAGAAATACTTTGTTGCCCTGATGGCCCGTTACGACTGGAACGCAACCCACCATATGCCCATTGCTCTTTATAAAGAAGCCCTGGAATTTGAACCGGAATTAACCGAGAACATGAAACAAACGAGTATCCTGGTTGGTAAGTTTGAGGCCATTTGTTCCCTCGATGGTTTTGGATACCGCACCCCTTCCTCCGAAGAATTACACGCTATGGCCATCGGATTAGAGGAAATAAAGGAATTGGTAGAGAAACGTGCCAGTGAAATCTGACATGTTTTGCTTTCAATAACTTATCAGTTTAACGATGTTAACTCTTAGCCCATGAAAAGAAATAATTTTCAGGGACATTCCGGCACTGGGTTCGATAAGTTCATTCTCAACTCTTATAATAGTTGATTTTGATGTGCCTGTACAGTTGGCTGGTCCCTGTTGCGTGATATATGCTTCTTTACGTACTTACTGGTTCTGTAAGCTAATGCAAGAATCTAACCCTTCCTGACGAAGTTTTCTCTTTCAGGTATACCTTCTTTCCCGTATTGTGCATCCGGAGCTGAACCGTAATCGCCTAATTGATTGTTATTTGTTTACATAGTGATTCTCCTTTTGTTTTTAGGGCTTGAGTTATTTCGGTTACAGGTATTTTCTGATTTTTTTTCTGAGATCCATTTAGAAGTACAATAATGTATCCTTCGTCAAAAATAAAAAACACACGATAAATATTGCTGTTGATCTCCATTCTTATTTCAAACAATCCATCACGAATAAGTTTTACAAATTTAGAACCAAATCCTTTCGTTCCTGTTGGAAAATCCAACTGGAATTCATTTTCTTTGCTAAAAAATAATAATAGGTTTCAAAATATGTAACTTTTTTCATCCATTTTTTCAATTATCCAATGCAGGTTTTGGTGAATAACGGATAATCATTTTTCAGTATCTCATTGTCTTATTTAAACCGAACTGCAAAGCTGTTGACTTCACTCCTTCATTGCATCAGCGTTATTGAGCATTGGATAAGGCTCATCCGGGGAGCCTGTTCCCTGGCCCGTGCACCCGCTTACTCTATTCCTTGAATCTTTTATTTTACTCTGATCGTTTTTGTAAATTTAATATCATCCGAAGAGCTGCCTATTTGTATCTCAAATTCCCCGGGTTCAACTACCTCTTCCATCCCGGCGTTATAAAGGGCCAATTCCCGAATAGGGACTTCCAACGTAAAATTCACGCTTTTTCCTGCTTTCACCAGCTCTTTTTTGAAAGCCTTCAGTTGTTTTACCGGTGTCGCAACAGAGCTTACTTTATCCCTGACATAAAGTTGAACCACTTCTTTGCCATCCCGGATACCGGTATTTTCGACTTCCACGGTTACCGTCAGTTTGTCTTTATCTGTGAAAACAGAGTCGTTTAATGCACACTTGACATAATTGAAGCTGGTATAACTTAACCCATAGCCGAAACTCCACAAAGGCGAATGCGTGTCAAAGATATAATGCCCCTTCGGTGTTGCCGGTGTTCCGGGCTGATCGAACGGTTCTTCCCGGTCGGTTACCAAATGATTGTAAAAACAAGGGGTATTCCCGGTACTTCTTGGAAAAGAAACATTCAGCCTTCCCGATGGATTTACATTTCCCACAAGAATATCAGCCATCGAACGTCCTTGTTGCTCCCCGGCATACCACTGTACCAACAGGGCATCGGCATGCTCTTTCACCCAGGGGATGGCCAGCGGTTTACCGGCAATAAATACAACAACCATCGATTTTCCGGTTGCTTTAACGGCTTTCAGCAAGTCTTCCTGAACTCCGGGGAGTTCCAGGGAAGATAAGTCAAACCCTTCCCCGGCGGTAGAGTATTGTGGAGAACGTCCCAAATACGTACTCCGGGTTCCTATAGCCACGATGGTTATATCACTCTCTTTTGCCGCTTTAACGGCATTTGCTATACCATCTTTTCCCTGACTCCACCAATCGCAACCTTCAACATAGTTCAATAAAACCTTATTTCCAACAACTTCCCGAAGACCCTGTAGTAAAGTCACACCCTCTTTTGTATCACTTGTGGTCCACGAATAATCGCCGAAAATTGTTTGATTGCCATTGGGGCCTATTAATGCAATCGATTTATATTTAGACAAATCCAACGGCAGTATCTTGTTTTCGTTCTTTAATAAGATAGTACTCTCATCAGCTACTTCCTTTGCCAAAGCTATTTTTTCGGCATTATGAACCACCTTATTTACCTTTTGAGGATCTCCGTAAGGATTATCGAACAGACCCAGGGCAAATTTAACCATCAGGATTCTACGCACAGCCTGATCAATATATTTCACATCCAAATTTCCGTCTTCTATGCTCTTCTCCAGCGTTTCATAGAACGAATCGATATCCAGATCCACCCCTGCCTTCACAGCCATTATAGCAGCCTCTTCACGTGAGCCGGCAGCATGGTGAAAACTCATCAGGCGCTCCACCGAGCCCCAGTCGGAATATACATAGCCTTTAAAGCCAAGTTGCCCCCGAAGGATATCGGTCATGTAATAATGCGAACCGGTAACCGGAACCCCATCGTAGGAACTATAGCAACTCATGACAGCCAATGGTTTGGTTTCCCGTATAACCCGGCGGAACGGATAGAGATATAAGCTTCTCAAATCGCGCTCCCCCCCGCTTACATTTGCGCAATTCAACCCTCCGGAAGGACTCCCGTGTGCCACAAAATGCTTTGGCATACAGGTGATATTGTATTTTTGATACCCATTTATGAAAGCGACACCCATCTCCGCAATCAGGTACGGATCTTCACCGAAGGTCTCTTCGATACGTCCCCAGCGCAATTCGCGGGCAATATCGAGTACCGGGGAAAGTATCTGGTGAATCCCGATAACACGGGCTTCTTCTCCGGCAGCCTCTGTCATTCGGCGTATCAACGCCGGATTAAAGGTGCTTCCCTGGGCCAAAGCATGCGGGAAAATGGTACAACCATTTTGCAGAATCCCTTCAATACCTTCAGCCCCGGTAAGGAGCGGAATGCCTAGCCGGGTGTTATTCAGCATATAAGTCTGCAATTTCTGATACATCACGGCACAGTCCAATGCAGTCATACTCATCTCATGGGTGCAGCCAAAACTACGGCCATTAAACCTTTTTTCGTTTTCATCCACTCTGCCGGCAGGCATATTCTGCATCTGCAATAGTTTCTCCTTCAACGTCATCCGGCTAAGCAAATCTTCGACACGCTCCTCAACGGAAGCGTTTTTATCCTTATATAACGGTTTGTCCCGATTAACAGGTTCACTTCCCCAGAGTGTGTTGATAGTCAGGAACAATACAGAGAGAATCAATATTATCTTTTTCATCTTAAGTTATTAAAAAACCTTGTATTAGAATTTAAAAAAGTTTTAGCTCTAAGAATTTACAGATTACGTTCTTACCGTACCACTAAGAACAACATTATTTATAGTTATTTCTTCTGAAACGTCATTCCCGGCCAGTCATCCGTTCTAAAAGGAGAAGCCGGCAGGTTGGCTTTATTAATAAGATTACATTCAGGATTATCGGCCCAGGCATAACGTACGGCTACCGGGAACTCAACCTTCGGACTGCTGACAATTATTTCATTTCCATCGATCATGGCGTCAGCCCAATAAAAAGTATGATCGGGACCTGCAATGGCAAATCCTTTTAAAGTTTCGTTGTTTTTAGCAGTCAGGCCACTTCCTGTATTTTTGAATTTAATCCTGATTTTTCCATTTTCTACGACATACGATTCATAAACGGGCCCGGAACCAACAACATTTTGTCCGTAGGTTTTGTTTCTTGCCAGTAAAGCTAACCGCCGGCCAACTTCTTGTTTATTCTTCGGATGAATATTACCCCCTTCGCCTAAATCAATGATTACGGCCATTCCGGTATTATCAAGGTGCATGGCATTGGCCTGTGCTTCTCTTAATTCCGCCCAGGCCGATGGTTCGGGATTGGTTTTTTGAGGCAGGAAGTTAGCTAATTGAACAAAATAAAAAGGAAAAGCGGAATTCCACTGTTTACGCCAGTCGTGAATAAGCAACGGGAATAATTCACGGTACTGATAGGCACGATCGACATTGGCTTCACCCTGATACCAGATCACTCCCTTGAATGCAAAAGGAATCAGGGGATGAATCATGGCATTATACAGACTGGCAGGATTATTCTGCGTATTTTGGGTTAAAATTGGTTGGGGAATATCCTTTAAATTGAAACCAATGGCATATTGCCAATTACCGGATAAATTGATCTTTTTATCTGCCGACAAATAGATGTTTACAGCGTCTTTGTCTCCATGAAATCCTCCACCACCTCCGGAATCGAATACCCGTACAGTTATCACCGCTTTGCCCTGTTTAACAAACTTTCCGGGGATGATGTAGGTGCGGCTTCTATCCCACCCTTCCGTACTGCCAATTTGCTGTCCGTTAAAGAAAGTCAAGTCATTGTCATCAACCATTCCCAGATTCAGCGTTATGTCGTGTCCTTGCCATTCGGCAGGGATATTTAGGGTTTTACGGAACCAAATTACCCCATCAAAATCGGAGAAACCTTGTTCGTCCCAGAATTGTGGTACCAGCATGCTTTTCCACTCAGCATCATTCACATCCATCTTAGCCCAAATTGCTTCATTTCCTTTAAATCCACGATCCTTTGCAATCAGTTCATTTTTCCAGTCAACCAGTTTCTGGTTCATGAAATTGGTTCTTTGAGTATCCTCTGCCGGCATTTTTTTTAATTCCCTGATATAATCGGCAAAATCCGGCATCACTTCGAGGGATTGTTCACTGGTCCAGGCTTCAACAAGCGTTCCGCCCCAGGATGTATGAATCAATCCGATAGGTATATTCAGATTTTGATACAAATTCCGCCCAAAGAAGTAAGCTGTCGCTGAAAACAAAGGAATGGCAGCAGGCGAACAAACTTTCCAGCTACCTCCACTGACTTTTAAATCCGATTGTGGAGATAAACTGGTTGACTTCTCCACTTGCAATAAACGAATGTTCGGGAAATCGGCTGCTGCTATTTCTTTTTCATAATCGGCAATTTTCCCCCAATCAGCTAAGGGCATTTCCATATTGGATTGACCGGAACATATCCAGACTTCGCCAATCAATACATTGTGGAGTGTAATGGATTTGCCATCAGAAATAGTCAAATCATAAGGGTTAAGACTTGCCGGAGGAGTATTTACCTTTAATTTCCAGGTCCCGTCGGCAGCAGCCCGGGTAAGGTAGGTTTTGTGATCCCACGACGTAACTACGCTGACATTCTTTCCGGGAGCAGCTTTGCCCCAGATAGGAGCATCCGATTGTTGCTGCAACACCATATTATCGGTGAACAAAGCAGGGAGGGTTACCCTGGCAAATAAAGAAGAGGAAGCTAAAAATAATGCTAAAACAGGGAGAACTTTGCAAAGAGTACTCCTGTTGAATCCGTGTAATTTCATAAATCTTTTTTCTGTAAATATTTTGTATTAAATCAATTCGTTTCAAAATCCGGGGATCATAAAATCTAGCTTTTACCTATTGGAGGATCGGATTACTTCACCCCCCATTTCTTATTTGGTTTGTCACCCATAACAAACTCAAGTGTACCGCCTTCGGTGATCTCGTTATGAGTGAGTATTGTCCGGTTAAATATTTTGCCGTTAAGCTTTGCCGATTGAATATATATGTTTTTTCTGGACACATTCCTGGCAATGACCATAAACGTTTTACCATCCTGCAACTTTATTTCCGCTTTTTCTAAAACAGGTGACCCAATGGCATAATTCCCCGAAACCGGATTGACCGGATAAAATCCCATCGCACTTAGCACATACCAGGCCGACATCTGCCCGCAATCTTCGTTACCTGAATATCCGGCTGAAGAGGTGGAGTAAAGTTCCTGCATGATTTTGGCAGTATAGAACTGTGTTTTCCAGGGTTGGTCTGCATAATCATAGAGATAAGCGACATGATGGCTCGGCTCATTACCATGCGCATACTGGCCAATAAAACCGGATGCATTACCATTCGCTTCCTGATGATGATTATTAAGGGTAAAAAAATCATCTATTTTTCTAGTAAATTTAATTTTCCCTCCTGTCAAACCAATCAAGCCTTCAACATCATGCGGAACAAACCAAAAATACTGCCAGGCATTGCCTTCGGTGAAAGGATTTCCTCCATTGGCACCATATTGGAACGGGTCAAAAGGCTCCAACCAATGCCCCTTATCATCTTTTGCCCTGAAAAATGAGGTACCCGGATCGAACAGATTCCGGTAATACTGCGATCGTTTCATAAAATACTCATAATCGTCAGTCTCTCCCAGCTTTTGAGCTAACCGGGCCACACACCAATCATCATAAGCCATTTCAAGGGTAATCGAGACCGACTGCGATTGTAAGTTTTCAGGCATATAATGGTATTTATCCCAGATAGTAAACGGGGAATTCAGATGCGAAGTAATGGACGAGTTTTTAACCGCTTCATACGCCTTGCGGGCATCGATACCGGCTGTGCCTTTCAACACGGCATCCACAATGACCGGAATGGAGTGATTGCCAATCATACAGTAATTCTCTTCTCCCCACAATTGCCAAATGGGCAAATAGCCATAGGTATCGTATTGCCTCATTAAACTAAGCACAAAGTCACGGTTACGATCGGATTGTATCAAGGTATACAAAGGATGTGCCCCCCGAAAAGTATCCCAGAGTGAAAAAGTTGAATAGTGTGTCTTATTTTCTGCCCGCCGGATACTGTAATCGGATGCCTGGTAATCGCCATTTATATCGGCTATGTTATTGGGTTGTATAAACGTGTGATAAAGGGAAGTATAAAAAATCCTTTTCTGCTCTTCCGTTCCGGAGACTTTGATTTTCCCGAGTTCTTTCTCCCAAATCTCGTCGGCCAATGCTACCATCTCATCAAAGTTCCAACCGGGGATTTCAGTTTTCAGATTAGACTCAGCATTTTCAACTGAAACGGACGACAGGCCGATTTTCATTAATAAGGGGAATTTATCCTCTGTGTCAAAATCGAGTGCAGCCCGTAGATTTGTTCCATTCAAAACTTTCTGACCCTCGCTGACAGCATTTCCATCAACCAGACTGCTTTTTAGAATTTGTTTAGAGAACTCTGCGTGAAAATAGACCTTTCTTAATTTGGCCCATCCGGTAATAATGCGGAAGCCTTCCAACGTATGGTTATTCACAATTTTGAGTTGGGCATCGATGACGTGGCAACCCCAATCCGGTTTCTTTAAAGAATGGTTCAAATCGAAGATCAGGTGTCCGGTACTGTTATGGGGATAAGTATATCGGTGAAATCCACTATGAGCAGTGGCAGTAAGCTCCGCCAGAATATTGAAATCAGACAGGAGAACTTTATAATACCCTGGTTTTGCCTCTTCATTTTCATGTGAAAAACGGGACATATAACCACTTCCAGATTTTGTAACATCACCGGCAATTGTTTTAGCCTCACCCGTCATAGGCATTACCAAAATATCAAATAACTCGGGAACCCCTGTCCCGCTTAAATGTGTATGACTGAATCCGGCAATGGTATTGTCATTGTGATCATACCCGCACGCAGAACTCCAATCTGGTTCATTCCGGGTATCGGGACTCAATTGTACCATTCCAAAAGGAACTGTAGCTCCCGGAAAATTATTTCCGGAAAGACTGGAACCATTCACTGCCCCCCCCGTTCCAATAAAAGGATCGACATAAGATGTCATTTTTCTTTCTGCTTTTGTCTGTTGGGTAAAACTGCAAAGTCCACCTATAGCAATTAGAAAAGCAGTTTCTATTATTTTCATGACAAACAGTTTTGTTGAGTAGTATTTATAGCTAATATAACTAATTGCGTTTGCAGAACAACTTCATATAATTCGGATATTTATTTTTATATCAGAGATATTAACCACTGTCCAATTATGTAATTTACAATTTTCGCAGTTCAATTTTTTCGTTCGGAACAGTCTTAAACACCAACATTCCCTGATTCAGCACCTCTGCAGTCTTTCCGTTTCTGATAACCTGTACTCTGGAAGCATTCCATGGATTCTTCATCTTACAAACCGAACCTCTTTCACTCAGAATCTCCACATATATCACTTCCCCCTTTGAGCACCGGCTACTTACCAGGAACGCACCGACTGCACGTAATGTGGAGAAAGTGGCATCGTTTTGCTTATTCCAGTTTGGAAACAAATGAATGATTCCACTATAACTTTGTATCAAACATTCGTTAATGACAACGGGTAGTGCAAAGTTTTCAAACCAAATACCCATGGTACCCATGTATCCGAAGTCGGAATGATCATCGTACCGTCCTCCCGTTTGCAACTCCTTATCAGTCACAGTTCCGTTTGGAAGCATTGCATAATTAACCTGCCTTTTAAACTTATCAAGATCAAGGACTCCCAAGCGGGCAGCCTGCAAATTCAGAAAAACAATATCATTACCACCTTCATTTTGATGCGCCTTATAGGTATTGACCAACCTGTTGTAAATAACAGGGGATGAATCCATCCCGAATTCTTCACCGGGAAACACATGAGTCAGGCTGGCCGGGACATTGTAAACAATTTTATCGCCTTCGCCCGGAACAGCTGTATAGATATCCCCCAAAGTAGTTGTTGGCGTTGTGGAGTAATCCGGCATATTTTCCAAAATAGTTTTGACGTCTTTTATATTCCCGGCTTCTATTTTTTCATACCCGAGTACTTTTATCGATTCGAGAAAAGCATTAAATGCAAATTTCACTAGGGTAATATCCAATTGGGTATCGTGATTGTATTTAAAGCCGGGCTGTAATCCATAAAGTTCAGGAGGAACTGTGGGGAAAATATGATACTTTTTATCATTCCACTGTTGCCCATGAGCATCCGGACGTTTCATATAATCTACCAAAAACAAAACAGCCTCTTTAATCGGAGCAAAAGCACTCTCTTTAAGGAATTTATCATCCTTTGAATAGAGATAATGCCACCAAAGTCCCTGAACCATCCAGGGCGTTTCGAAAATCTCCCAACCCCAATCCGGAACCGGATAAGGATGCATTGTCATATCGACCGGATAAGCAGAATGCGGAAAAAAAGCACCACGCATTCCATAATACTCTTTTGCCCATTTTTGGCTGACAGGCATCAGATGGTGAACTAAATCGACATATGGAAGGTTTTTATCCAGATGGTTACTTGAAAAAGTCAACCAAAATGGTTGCTGCGTATTGTAGTTCAAATGGTAATCGCCGTGCCAGGCCGTACCGATATTACCCAAACTCCAATTGGCAAACAAACCCGGGCAAGTAACACCTTCACGAATTGCACAATTGAAAAAATAGAGATTCCAATACCATATTTTTTCGAGAAACTTATCCTTCAAGTCTACACCCGATTTACTCCAGAACATTTCCCACGATTTCTCGGTTTGAGTCAATGCCAAACTATACGATTCCGAAGTTGGTATTATCGTTTTTTCGTTGAAATCAATCTCCTTTGCCAAGCCTTCGGTCAAAGACACAACTCCGAAAAATGGAGTATTACTTTTGGTAATATTCTTTTCGAGCGGATGCATCTTTTCTTCCAGACCCTGGTTGGTATATCGAACCCCATCCTCCAACTCCGGGCTGATCTGAGCTTCAAGCCGGAAAGCCTTGTCTTTCGGATGACCTGTTTTCTGATCTTGTTTTCGGGGTCCGGAATACGGCAAAACCTGAGAAAAGCCAAGTATTCCATCCTTAATCTTTTCGATCGAAGAATAGGGCGGAATATCTGCAGGAGTTTGTATGTCCGGCAAAATATGTAAACGATTGAAACAAGAAGGTTGAACAACACTATTTTCATCCACCAGACGAAACCAAAGCCGGTCATTCTCTGATTCGACAAAGAGCTGCAGGGTATTCTTTTTGCCATTATTTAGCAGATACACCTCACAAAGCCCCTTATCAATATAGATTTTATGTCCCAAGACTTCAACATTTCTTCTGTCTAAACCGAGGACAACTGTTCCGCAAGGAAATGGCCTTGGATAAGGTTTACGGTAGTTATCGGCCGTCATATTCAGGTAGTCGCTGAACATTTTATCGTCCCAGATAGATTTTAAATCGGGAGATAAGGCCCTGGCTTTCTTGAATACATCGGCAAATGTTCCTATTTTCTCCCGGTTATCTTCAGCAAGACGAATATCCCATACATTATTATGACCAAAATGTAAGCAAACAGCATCGGGACGAGTGGTAACAATAACTCCCAAGCCTCCGTTCCCCAATACAGCTCCTTCAAAAAAGCCAGGAGAAGGTTTATTAGATTCGATCGGGTAGAACGCAGATCTATTGATGGTATTTACTCCCGAATTAGCATACATCATCATGCAATTCAGGAATAAAGCCAGCAAAAGGGTTTTAGTATTATTCATACTTTAAATTTAAAGTTTCATCCTTATGCAATGTTACCTGAATCAATCCATCCGTATCCGGGTTCACAGAGAATAAAATGCCGTTTTTATAATATTTCGGTTGTTCACCTCTGTTCGCCAATTTGATCTTGAACGTATTGTCAGTTGTAGCTTTAACGAAAGCATTCTGGACTTTACCATCTTTCCATTTCAAATCAACCACAGCGCCACCTTGTACACATAAACCGTTGAAATATCCCGTCTTCCATTCAACAGGCAGGGCAGGTAGAAATTCAATATAACCGTTCTGACTTTGAATAAGCATTTCTGCGATTCCAGCAGCACCGGCTTCATTCCCATCGAAAATAAAAATGTCATAGGGAGCACCGGCAATTCCTTTCGGCGAAATGGTCAGTAAATTTTCACGGGTAAAATTCCGTTGCAGGTTTACTACACTCTGATACGCAGTTACAGGATCTTTCAGACGCGCATAATTACAAATGATATTAGCCCGGCTCCATTCAACATCTTCCCAACCCTGAGCTGCTACCCGATATTTTATTGTATTTGAAGCAGCCTTAGCTAAATCGGGAGTTTTATCGACACTGATTTGATTAAACGGATACAAAGCCAACAAATGACTGGTATGCCTGTGGTTCGGATTAGCCTCCTGATAATCATCAAGCCATTCCTGAACGGCACCGTTCTTACCAATCTTCAAGGGAGGAAGTTTTGCCAATGCAATTTTCAATGAATCCCGAAAATAATCGTCGACATTCAGAATCTCGGAAGCCTGAATTACCGAGCTAAAAATTTCTTTTGCCAGAACAAGTTCAACAGTAGGCATCATCGATAAAGATAATTCATCTCCTTTATATCTGAATGAATTTTCGGGAGAAGTGGAAGGCCCTGCAACCAAATAATCTGTTCCGGGTAGTTGTTTCAATAAATCCAGTACAAAATAAGCATTACTTTTCAGTATGGGGTATGCCTCATTCTTCAAAAACATTTTGTCTTGGGTATAACAATAGTCTTTCCACAAATGAGATGCTATCCAGGTAGATGCAAGTGGAAAAAGTCCCCAGTTAACACCGGATCCGGGAGATGTATACCCCCATATATTAGCTACCGTGTGAGCCGTCCAGCCACGTGCACCGTAAACATTTTGAGCTGTCTTCTGGCCGTAAACCGATAGATCTTTTATATAATCGAATAACGGTTTGTTGCACTCGGACAAATTCCCGACGTTTGACAACCAGTAATTTTGTTCGGTATTAATGTCCAGATGATAATCACAGGTCCAACCCATATTGTTAGCCAGATTATCATTCCAGATTCCCTGAAGGTTGGCCGGAAGTGGTGAATCTTCACGCGAAGCGGCAATTAATAAGTAGCGGGCATATTGAAAAAACAAGGCATCCAGTCCCACATCATTCTTCCCTTCTTTAACCAAAACCCAACGTAAATCGGTTGGTAAATCTTCCATATCACTTTTGCCAAACGATAAAGAGACACGGTTAAATAATCTTTGATAATCAAGAATATGTTTTTGTTTCAAAACCTGGAAATCTGTTTTGAGCGATTTGTCGACAGTTTTTCTACATAAAGCTTCATAACCTGCACTCTTGTAATTAGTCCGTACATCAACAAATAAATAAACTGTCGTGGCATTTTTAATAACCAATTTGTTGCCTTCAACAGTTATTGCTCCATCTGTCGACTTAGCGGCTATTTTACCTAAGAATGCCACACCACCAGGTCCCTGACGTGGAAATGAGGCCTGACCTGAGAACTCAATGCTGTTATTGGCGATCTGCAATTTCGATTGGCGTAATAAATCAAGCGAAACAGAACAGTTTAATGCTGCTTTTTTGTTTACCGACAGTTTCACTACCATTATTCCGGCTGGATTACTGCAAAAATACTCCCTAGAAAAACGAAGATTTCCCTTTTCGAACGATACGGAAGCCACTGCATTCTCAAGATTCAGATCCCGTTTATAGTTTCTTATTTTACCTTCCGGATAGTTGAATTCAAGACACAAGTCCCCGATAGGTAAATGCGAACCGAATGAGTGAGGTGTACCGGACATATATTTTGTAGCCAAACGATTTCCTTCCGCCAGATTACCATTAAAGAATTGCTGCCTTATCTCATCCAGTTTCTCTTTTCCACAGACTTGTTCCTGTTGGTCATCAACCTGTCCCGACCACATGGTCACTTCGTTAAGTGCAATGGTTTCCTTTTGTATTCCTCCAAAAACCATGGCACCCAACCTGCCATTTCCAATAGGAAGCGATTTCATCCAATCACCGGCCGGTTGGTCATACCAAAGTGAAAGAGGACTTTTTTCTGCTTTGAGCAAAGGGGTGACTGTCACTAAGCAAATAATAAGGCTAATAAATACTTTTTTCTGTGTGTTCATGAAATTGTCTTATTCGTTTAAATTAATATCGTGATTAAAGTTAATTCTCAATTGGTCACTTTACTATCAATGACATTGAACTCGTAAATGGAGGGCGGTGCTGTAGCTTTTAAAACTTTCAGGCGGATTTTTGATGTCCGGTAATAGACAGGGAAACGAATCACTTTACAGTCTCCCATTGGCCGGTTATCCGTAAAAATGATTCTCCAGTTATCGTCTTTCCAGATATCAATAGTATAGGACTGGATGCGATTGAACCGATAGGTTGAGAAAATATCATTCGGATCGTTGGACTTCCGTTCATCCTGGTATTCGAATATCGATATTTTATTGAAGCAGTCCGATTCTTTTAAATTCACAATCAGTTCCGTTAATGTATCGGCAGCAGCCCATCGGGTTTGCATACCGCCATCTATGGCAAGTTGAGGTCCGTATTGAGCAATATCATTGGCATAAACCGAGCCGGCTTTTGATTTGCATCCTAACGAAATGAAACGACCGTTCTTAGGAAGCGGTTTCCCCCTTTTTATATTCAATCGTCTTCCCAATGCAATCACTGTATTTGCATCCTGTTCTGTAATCCTTCCGGTATGATCCGGCGGCACATTAATTACCAGAACATTATCGTTCTCCGTAGTCCGGTAAAACAGTTCTTCCAGTTCATCCAAGTCTCTGGACGGCCGTGGATTCAGTTTCTGAAACCAAGTCCATTCTTTGCTCAGGCAAATGGTGTGTTCGAACGGTAGGTAATAGGATTGCCCCTGATGCAAATACTGTTTTTTATCTGTCTTGTTGGCTATTTTCGGATCCCACAGTCTGAAATCGGATGGGAAATACTGAAAAAAATACTTGTTATCTTCTGTCATTAAATCAGGAAGAACAAAATCCCGTTCTCCTTCCTTGTGAACAATGGTGTGATTTATACCTATTGCACAATGCGGTTGTAATTTTTTTACCAGTTGATAAACCCGCCCAATTTCCCAATCCTCAGGTTTACGATCCCAACCTCCATCAAACCAGAGTTCGCAAACAGGCCCGTAACCGGTTAGAAGCTCGGTTAATTGATTCATCATAAAATCAACATATTTCGAAGGATCCGGATCTTTATAGGAAGGCTCATGCCGATCCCACAAAGAATAATAAATAGCGAATTCAATTCCATACTTTTTACAAGCTCTCGATACAGCCGCGACGACATCGGCCTTAACCGGTGAAGAGGCTACGTCGTAATCGGTAAATTTACTATCCCAAAGGCAAAAACCATCGTGATGCTTTACAGTCAATAATACATACCGAAACCCGGCATCACGGGCCACCCGAACCCATTGGTCGCAATCAAGCGATGTCGGGTTATATTTCTGTGCCGGAGTCGATCCATCCGACCATTCATCGCCGGTAAACGTATTGATTCCAAAATGCATAAACATACCGTAGCCACGACTAATCTGCATTTGCTGAGTCCGGTTCGGTTTATTGCCAGGAAGCAGTACCTGACCAAAAACAGTCAGGGTAGGTAAAGTGATCATGAATATGAATAGCCGAATGAATCTCATAATTATTCTCTATTGGACTTAGAGGTGAACCTGTTTATTTTTCGAACTTTATCAGTTTCACATCTTTGGACTGTATGGTTATTACCGATTTCGGATTCAATATCTCTCCGCTCCACAATTCTTTGATTAATCTCATCTTTTCGGCATTTATTCCAATTCGGGATAATGGAAGTTCAATCGTTATTGGTGTCTCTCCGTAGTTGAAAACCGCATAATACATATTCCCCTTTTTATCGGTATACACAAACTGATTTTCTGATTTTTCACCATTTCCTTCCAATGGGCGGAACGATTCACCCTGTGCAACAGCTATAACTTCTGCATTGGTCAGGAATTTTTTAGCTTTATCTTTTCCTTCTTCCGAGCCAGCTGCACTAAAATCATCCCCATTGATAAAAAGTCCCGTAATTACCGCTGAAGTTACCCGGGCTCTGTTTTCACCTTCGGTAGCCTGTTGAAGAACCACATGGTCAGCATCATTAAACTGATACACCCGATCGATCCACCAGCCATACGAAACGGCATTTAACGTGTATTCGGTATCTTTTATTTTATTCCAGGCATCGCAGGCTATTCTTCGTGACTGGGCATATTGGGCCGGAAAAACCGGTGAAATAGACAGGTTAATATACATATCTCCAAAGTACTTATCCAACAATTTTAATCCGTAGTTATAAGCCTGGATTCCCGTTGTAACTTCGGGATTATACCATTTATCTGCTTCCAAAGCACCGTGTGTCATAAAATCCATCTTTACGTACTTGAATCCGCAACGACGGAAAAGATCAGCCGTTGATTTCATCTGCTCTTCGATAGCCGGATGTGTCGGGTCAATGGCATAAGCCCCATCAAGATCCTGTGGTTTTCCGTTAACATAAAGATAAACATCCTTATACTGATATTGAGGAGCATCTTTTATCTCCCTATCCTTGTTTTTCCCCCAATCGGTAAAAGGAGTCCAATAAATACCTGCTACTTGTCCGTTGTCTTTGCATTTTTGCACAAAAGCTTTCAATTGTTCTTCTGTGAAATTACTCCAACCTGAATCCAGTCCGATATAGACTGTGTTGTCGGGATTAACGAAGTGATTGTTTTGTAATTCGTTTTTGAAAAAGTCGGAAACCTGCATGGCTTTCTCGTAATTCAGGTGAAACTGAAGAACACCCCAACTGTTCCAACCAAACGGGACTGCTTTTCCCCAAGCCCTTGGAGGAGCTATAACTGCATTAGCATCTGCATATTCTTCAAGCCCTTTGCGCCAATCAGCAAAAACCCCAATCAGGATTTTGGGTGACTTGATTTTTGTTCCTTTCAGGAAACCATGTTGCCTGGAATCACGTGTCGTCGAATCAGCCACACCTCCAAAACACAATAAGGAGGCCACATTTCGTGAGTCTGTTCCCGTCAGCCGGACAGCCGACTTCCAATTGTCATGTTCAATTGAACCTACAACCAATCCGTTACGATCTTTGGTATTAAATATAGCTGTTACTTCATAGCTGGTCAATTGTTTGAATGGCAACGGATGTGATTGATATCTTATCCATTTGTCGTTATCGAAAGGGATAAATAAGGCACGATTATCTCCTTCCTTCAATATTTCGGGCATCTTATCTACATTGACCGGCGCCATATAATTGGTCGAGAATTCCGTTTTACTTTCAAGGGTAAATTCAGTAAGAATATAATCTTTCCCAGGGTAAATATAAAAAGCCTGGGTCAAAGCAGGCAACCCTTTTCCAGTATAAATAATTTTGTAGATTGAACCTTTTCCGAATTTATCCGTAAAAGGTTCCTGTTTAATTGTCTTCTTCGAATAATCTTTTGTCGTTATAGTTTTGTCAACCAGTTTATAAGAAGCGTAAAGGCCATTCAGGATAACAGATAGATTCTGTTCTACGACAACTCCTTTTTTTGAGTCATCATAACTCAGCTTCCACTTTCCATTGGGCAATGCAAAACCGGAGCTTCCAAAAGCAAGAAATAAGATGAACAACAGGAGAAAATTTACATTGGGCGTTTTCATGATCTATTTGTTTCTAAAATAATAAATTAACTTCATTTACTTAATAAACATCGCTTAAGGATACTACCTTTAATTGTTTTACGAACTCGTTCTGCGAAAGAGAAGTTTTGACTTTGGTAACCACCGTTTGACCGGGCAGCATATCAAAGAAATTGTTTTCGAAGAAATTATCAATTCCTTCTATGGACATAAAAACTGCACGGGCAAACACATCCGACTTCAAAGTGACTTCAAATCCGTTTATTACCGGTTTTACGCTGGTTACAATAGTTGCTTTGGGGAAATGAATATCTTTTTGCTTTAAAAGGAAATAGTTATTCCTGTAGATTTGGCCTCCCCGATCTGTAAATTGAGCGTAAATAACCACATCCTCTTTGGAATTCCCTTTCAGAAATAAATCAACATCGGTAGTGTACAGATTTGTACTCGAATTAGCAGGAATATTAACCGGTATTTTCTTCTCATTAACCACAGTACCATCTAATTTCAGAGCTTTCACCCATAAAGTTCCTTTTGAATGAGTCAATCTATCCGATACAATATAAAAATTCAGATTTCTTTCTTTCACAATCGGAGAAACCAGGATATCACGATATGCCTCCCGTGCAAAGTATTGTTGTGCTTTCCATCGTCCGTAATAATCCCTGCTTGACCACGAAGCTACGGGCCAGCAGTCGTTAATTTGCCAGAAAAGAGTTCCCATGCAATAAGGCTTATCGCGACGGTGTGCTTCCATGGCAATTTTAATTGCGTCACCCTGCAACACCTGGTTCATATACAAAAATGACTGGAAATCCTTAGGAGTCTGGTATTCTTTTAATAAATAGTCTTTAATAAGATTATTGGCATATTCGCCCGCACGTTGATGCGACATCATCACTTCGGAAGTGATAGACCAGTCTTCAGGATGGGGAGCATATTTTTTTACAGACTGAAATTCAGGAAAAGATTGGAATCCGTATTCGCTGAAAAAGCGGCTGCGTTCCGTGTTGTATTGGGCTATCGGATTACGGCCGTGCCAGACTCCCCAATAGTGGCGGTCACCGTGTTTGTCATCACAGGCAGCATTCAAGTTTCCATACGGAGAAGAAGGCCAATAAAAAGTCCCGGGGCTGTATTCTTTCATCACGTCAGGCAACAGTACATGGAACAAATCCACATATTGTTTCCATAAAATTCGTGCATACTCGGGATTCTGCTTTGTATATTCTTCCTTTCGCCCCCATCCGAACCAACCATCATAAGATTCATTGTTTCCGCACCAGAGAGCTATTGCCGGATGATTACGCAGACGCTTTACGTTGTCGATAGCTTCCTGATGAATATTTTCCAGAAAATCTCCTTCCGAAGGGTACATGCAACAGGCAAACATAAAATCCTGCCAGACCATGATCCCGTATTTATCGCACAGATCGTAAAAATAATCGGATTCGTAAGTACCTCCACCCCATACACGAAGGGTATTCATATGGGTATTAACCGCATCAAGTATCGTACGCTCGTAAGTTTCTTTTGTAACACGTGGAAGAAAATTATCACAAGGAACATAGTCCGCTCCTTTTGCAAAGACGGGAACCCCGTTTAATTCGAAATACAGGCTTGTTCCGTACTGATCTGGTTTATTAATTACTTTCAACGAACGCAGGCCTGTTTTTACAGATTGGGTATCCATGATTTTCGAATTTAAAACGATTACAGTATTAAACTCGTAAAGATGTGCTTCCCCAAGGCCATTACACCACCACAATTTGGGATTCCGAATAGTGAAGTCAACCCCTACCCTGTTTGTACCTTTTTTGAGATTCGTAGTGGTAGCCCCATAGGTCATTCCACTCATCTTATCCGTAACAGTTACCGTTGCTCCTTCCACATCATGATCTGCCAATATTTCAACAGTTGTATTGATAATGGCTTTTTTGCCGGTAACCTCTTTTTGATGAATAAAGACATTCTCCAGTTTTAAATCATTCCAGGCCTCTAGATAAACCGGACGCCAGATACCCGATGTCACTAAACGGGGTCCCCAATCCCATCCGTAATGATAACCGGCTTTACGGGCGAAAATACTGACTGTTTTATTAAAAATACCTCCATTCTCCGATTGGTCCGGTCCGGTAGGATATTTGTAGGGAAGAGCATCCCATTTCGGTATGTCAGTTTTGATGGGAGAATGAAAATAAACTTCTAGCTTATTGTCCCGGGGCTTGAGCTTTTCTTTGATGTCCACTTTCCATTCGCGGAACATGTTATTGGCCTCTAATATTTTTTGTCCGTTCAGGTAAACATCCGCATAGGTATCTAATCCTTTAAAATCAAAACGGATATTCTCCTTGCCAAACATATCTTCAGGTACATCAAAATGGGTTTCGTACATCCAGTCTTCTTTATCAACCCACTGGACACCCCTCTCATTAAGCCTGAAAAATGGATCCTCGATAATTTTATTTGCGATTAAGTCGGTATGAACAACTCCCGGAACGGTGGCTGGATACCAATTTGAAAGCCTGCCCTGGCGAAACTTCCATCCTGCATTAATTTCTTTATTTATGGGCTCGGCCATAATAAATCCACAGCACAACATCGAAATGACAACAGGAAATAATTTTTTGAGATTTCTTTTTAGGATACTCTTCATATTTCTAGATTAAGAAATTGGAATACAGTTAATTAATTGGAACAACATCAGTGTTCTTGATTATTTTTTCATTTCTATACAATTCAATTAATTTCTCAGCGGATCCTAAAGAGCTGAAAGGATCAACACCTTCGCCAATTGCGATCAACGCATTAGGATCTTGTTTTGCTTCAGGATAAAACAGAGAACAGACTGTGATAAAACAGGCATTAATAAAGGCTATTTTATCTCGTTGTTACCGTTGTATTTAAATTGTTTTTACTGTTTATCTGCTTAAACAGAAAGAAGACAGGAGGAAGACTGAAATATACAGTTAAGCAGAAGTACGGTATTAATTTATTCCACTCACTTAACCCATCTTTATACAGATTAATCTTTCGGAATGAGCACAAAAGGATGATGTCATCCCCATTCGGCGAAGTAAAAACTAACCCCCAAGTGATACAATAGACTAAATAATTTTCAGCATGGATTATTTAAGGGTTATCCATTGTGAGCATCTATAAGGTGGATTTATAGTCAAATAAGAATTTTAGAGAAGAAATTCAGATAGTAAGGCTCACAAGAAAATCCACAACATCAAAGAATGGAAATAACTGACAACGTGGAAATTTTTTCATAACAGCACCCGTCCTCAAACTCATTAGTCTGCTACTCCTGAGTAACCTGTTTCGGTAAACGGATGCCGCCTGACGCTCCAAACTATTTCATCCTGGATTCTTTGCTCCGGTTGTAAATGCGGTTTTACCAATAATCCCGATAAATCGGGATTATTGGCACTCATTCTTTACTAATAACTAAACTAATCTTACTAATAACTAAACTAATCTTCTTCAACTAATAAAACCGCACTTTCAAAAGGATTTCCAAGATTTACTCCAATACCTACCTTCATCAAATAATCACCGTTAAATATTTTTACATCTTCATTGAAAGCATGATGTCCTGATTTTATATTTAATTCTGTAATCTTGTAATTCTTATTCGGATCAAGGCCATTCAACTTGTTTTCGAAAAATGTAGTCCGATCGTGATATTTTAAACTATACGCAAAGTACACCGCTTGTTTTTTATCTTTCGAAACATACATGAGCGAACTCCAGCCGTTTTCATCATAGGGAGATATGATCCTGTATAAATCACCGAATTGTACAATCGGACGAATATGTTTATAATCTTTAATGGCATTCCGGGCAAACTCATAATCATCGCCAACAATGTCCTTGGGTTGCAACTCCATGCCTAACCGTCCCGACATGGCTACATCAAAACGGAATTTCAAAGGCAACATCATTCCCGTTTGGTGGTTTGGACTGGTCGATACATGCGCAGCTGTAGCTATGGCCGGAAAGAAGGTGTTGGATCCGTATTGGATGAAAATCCTGTTTAACGGATTGGTATTATCACTGGGCCAAAACTCATCGTGATATTTTAATGCTCCGAAGTCGAGACGGCCTCCGCCGGAAGAGCAAAGTTGAATTTCAATATCGGGATATTTTGCCCGGATTCTATCATACACACTATATAATCCTTTCACGTAATCATACCAGAAATGGGTCTGATTTTCTTTCGATAAGTATTCTGAGCCCACATTATCCACATGCCTGTTTGCATCCCATTTTATATAACTAATGTTGGGCGACATGGAAACAACCTGATCGAATGTATTGAAGACAAAATCCTGAACCTGGGGATTACTTAAATCCAGTAACCATTGGTTGCGGATAGGCAGGATATCTCTTTTCCCGCTTTTAACTACCCATTCCGGATGTTTCCTGGCCAATTCACTTTCCGGATTAACCATTTCCGGCTCAATCCAGATCCCGAATTTCAAGCCTTTCGATACGGCATGATCTGCTAAATAGCCAATGCCGTGGGGAAGTTTCTTTTGGTTGACCTGCCAGTCTCCCAAGCCGGCGTTATCACCATTACGCGGATATTTATTTCCAAACCATCCGTCGTCCAGTACAAACATTTCGATACCGAAATTAGCGGCATTATCCATCATGTCGGTCAGGATTTTTTCATCGAAATTGAAATAAGCCCCTTCCCAGCTGTTCAGGATAATCGGACGGATTTTATCACCATGCTGTAAAGCATATTTACGGGACCAATCGTGGAAATTTCTCGAAATCTGTCCTTTTCCGTTCGAACTATAGGTCAACACCATTTCGGGTGTCTGTAACTTTTGTTTGGGTTGTAAATGATAGGTGGATGCAAATGGATTCATCCCTCCCAAAATGTTAAGTACCCCTCTTTCATCAAATTCGAACGACAAAGCAAAGTTACCCGACCAGGCTAATGAACCGGCATAAACTTCTCCGGTATTCTCTTGTGCCGGTCCGTTTAAAGCCAATAAGAAGGAAGGGCTCTCCGATTGGGTCGTACGTACTTCCTTTTTGGATTCAATAACCTTTATACCGGGAGTCAGTTTCTCTTCTTTCATCTGCATTTCAGCGGCCCAGGTACCATGAAAGTGAGTTAAATAATAGGATTGGGCATGAAGCGGAATATAGGAAGAAGCAAAATTCTCAATTGAAATACTCTTTTTCTCTTCATTTAATACGGTAACCGATTGGCAAATAATATTTTCTTTCTGATAAGCCACAAAATGTACATCGACAAATATCGGATATAATTTATCCTTGAGTCGAATGATTGTCTCAACCCGATTGGCATCCAAGCTCTTTTTCTCTGATCCGGCATACACCAGTTCGGTCGTCAGGACGCCATCATTATGCGTTATTCTCAGTGCCGGATTCAGGAAAAGTTTGCCCCCATAGGCCGGATAAAGTTGTGAAGCCGCATCCTGATTGGCATCCGGATGTTCCCTGAATCCATTATTTTTAAATGCAGATGATTTACTAAACTTATTTCCCCAATAGTGAAAAACTACGCTTTCATTTCGGGAAGCACTAAAAATCATGCTCAGGTCATTTGTCTCCACCTCAATTACCTCTCTGGTTTGACTAAAAACACCAGCTGTTATAGTACAAAAAAATAAAACACTAATAACGATACGTCTCATGGTTCATGAATTAAATGAGAATACACTTCAACTGTATTCCGAATTGCTTATTATAATCGATTAACTAAAGGAGAAAATCCAAACCCCGGATTACAAATCCGTTGTTGAATTCATTACTATTAACACAAAAAGTCTTTATAATTAGGTATGCAAATATATCCGAATTCAATCTGTAGAAAAAGCTCAATATCGTCAATAAATATAAGTATTGTCCTGTTTTAAACTGATATTGACATAAAGCTACTAAATTTCTATTTTTTGACTCATCTGTTTCAATTCGTTTTCATATTTTTGTCGGAACGTTATTGAATAGAAAGAATGGGATATCCGATGATTCATCTAAATAAAAAACACAACCATACATTGTAAAACCTATGCAATCCGGATTTGTAAACCCTAATTTAATTCCGGTAAAAGGCCGGAAATATTCTGTTCTCATTTTTTGCTTATGCTCTTTTTATTCTGTGTTTAGACCTATCCAACGAACCTTAATACTCCGTTTTAGGTATCGGGTGGAATCGGAAAGATTTCAGTTAA
>JAUZOM010000200.1 GCA_030706465.1 Bacteroidota bacterium
CGGGATCAGCCTGATCACGAATAAGCAAAAGAAATATTTTACCTGGTGGATGATGTTGATCTTTGTGGCGATTGTGGGTTGGAGCTGGTTCAAGCTGGCGGGAAGAGGAATGGCGTAGACAATGATAAATGGTTAATGATAAATGATAACCCCAAGCCCCTCCCGATAAATATCGGGATAAATTCCGGGGATGTAAAGAAGTGATCAGTGGTTAGTGATTACGATAATTCGTTTAATTCGATTTTAAATTCGTGAAATTCGTACGATGAAGATTTTAATAGTTTGTAGCGGACATTCGGGAAAGATATCACCTTTTATTACGGAGCAGGTCAATTCAATAAAGACGTTGGGAGTAGAGGCGGATTACTTCTTTGTGAAAAAGAAAGGTCTCTTCGGTTATTTGAAAGAACGAAAACACTTGTTGCATAAAATAAAGGCCTATGAGCCGGAACTGATTCATGCTCATTATGGTTTGTCCGGTTTATTGGCCAACCTGCAACGGAAAGTCCCGGTAGTCAGCACTTATCATGGGAGTGATATCAATGATGCAAGGATATACCTCTTCTCCAGATTGTGTATGATATTATCGGCCCACAATATTTTTGTGTCTGAGAAAAATAGAACTAAATCCGGGCTTAAAAGTAAGCAATCACTTATTCCATGCGGGGTGGATACTCAATTGTTTATTCCAACCGTAAAAGAACAAGCCCGGAAGAAACTTGGTTTGGATAAGGCTGTCAAGTATATTCTATTTGCCGGGGCATTTCAGAATAAGGTGAAGAATGCCGGATTGGCACAGGCTGCCGTTGTTGATTTTCCGAACGTTGAATTGTTGGAGTTGAAAGGTTATTCGCGGGAACAGGTTGCCTTACTTATGAATGCGGTTGATGTGGTATTGATGACCAGTTTTACGGAAGGATCGCCCCAGTTTATCAAAGAAGCCATGGCTTGTAATTGTCCTGTTGTTTCCGTGCCGGCAGGTGATGTTCCGGATGTGATTAAAAATGTTGAGGGATGCTTTATGGCTACTTATGCAGTAACTAATGTGGCTGAAAAGCTTAAGTTGGCTCTTGATTTTGATAAACGAACCGCGGGCCGTCAACGAATTATCGAATTGGGATTAAGTGCAGAAACAGTTGCCAAACGAATTTTGGAAGTCTACGAATTAGTTAACAGTTGACAGTTAGCAGTTAGCAGTTGACAATTATCAGTTATCAGTTATCAGCTATCAACTATCAACTATCAACTATTACTAATCATTAATCAGTTTTCACTATGCGCACCATCTACCTGCTTCTTTATTACGGGGTTGCCCAATACCTGCCCAAATCGACCAGACCTTTCGGAAAGTTCTCCATGCTATTCCGCCGGTTTTTGTGTAGCCATTTTTTTGCTTCCTGTGGAGATAAATTGGTCGTCGAAAACAAAGCTTATTTTGGAAACGGAAAAGATTTTAAGGTTGGAAATGAAGTGGGATTTAGTTCCAGGTTCAAATCATTGAATCGTATTGTAAAGATTGGTAATCATGTTATGATAGGTGAAGATACACTTTTTCTTGGCAGCGGACATAATTTTGACAGGCTGGATATTCCTATGGGACATCAGGGTCATAAAGAAAAAACAATTCTTGAGATTGAGGATGATGTGTGGATAGGAGTAAGGGCGATGATTTTACCCGGTTGCAAGCATATCGGGAAAGGAGTGATCATTGGCGCCGGAGCTGTGGTGACAAAAGATATACCTGATTATGCCATTGTCGGGGGTAATCCGGCGAAGATCATAAAGTACAGGAATCAATTATCAGTGAACAATTATCAGTTATCAGTTAACAGTGATAAATAACGGTTATAGAAACCAGTTAAGTAAGTGGACGAAAATAATGCACTATAATTTTCTTCTTAGCACTCGGCAAAGTCCCTCTCCTTGGGAGAGGGATTTAGGGAGAGGTCGGATTCTATAAATGGACATTATTTCTTGACCATTACTTATTATCCAGTATTTTATTCTAAGTATTGAACGATAATTAGTTTATACAATTTAAAAGATATTTTTAGCGAAAGTAGGATACCTAACAGGTTTTAAAAACCTGTTAGGTATGTCTTGAATAATTTAAACTAATTCCCATGCTGTACTTATGAACAGTTAATTGTTAATAACTAATCACTTTATTTGATTTTATCTGCTTCATTGGGCCTAAAATCAGTGCTGCCGTTGAAGTGTTTTTTGTATTTTTGCACAACTATTCACTGATTATTGATAATTGTTTACTGATCACTGTTCACTGATAACTTAAAAAATGATTGTACATTCCTCTTTTTCCGAAATAGATCCGATCCAATGGCATGAACTTGTTTCAAAATCACCTACTGCTTCTTTTTTTCAGACGCCGCAATGTTATAAGTTTTATGATACCCTTTCGTTTCTGAAGCCTTTTGTTTTTGGTGTAACAGAGAACAATAAATTAGTGGGTATTCTATGCGGGTATATTATATCGGATGGCAATATTATCAAACGTTTTTTTAGCCGGAGAGCCATTGTTCCGGCTGGCGCTTTATTGGATCCTCAAATAACTACTCCAGCCTTGACGGAATTATTGGCAAAAGCTACCAATGAACTTTGCAGTCGCTCCATTTACCTAGAACTTCGAAATTACAATGATTATTCATCTTCTAAGATGATTTTTGAAGCATCCGGATTCAACTATCTGCCTCATCTTAATTTTCATGTTGCTACTCCTGATGTTGAAACAGCTTTGCAAAATTTAAGTAGCAGTAAACGCAGGCAGATAAAACTTACGTTAAAAGCAGGAGCATCCATTCAAGTAGCAGAAACGGTTGATGAAATAAAGCAGTATTATAACATCTTGCAGGAACTCTATAAGACCCGGGTTAAATCACCCTTATTCCCTTTTGAATTTTTTGAAAACCTGGTAGATAAGCATTTTGGCAAGATATTATTAATTAAATATAAGGATAAGGTCGTCGGTGGCATAACTTGTGTGTTTCTTGATGAACGGGTTGTTTACGAATGGTTTGTATGTGGATACGATAGAATGGAAAGAAACTTGTACCCATCCGTCCTTGCAACCTGGGCAGGTATAGAATACGCTGCAAATAATGGTTATGAACGGTTCGATTTTATGGGAGCGGGGAAACCGGTTGAAGGATATGGAGTAAGGGAATTCAAATCAAAATTCGGAGGAGAATTGGTTGAACATGGAAGGTTCCTGTATGTTTTCAAACCAGTCCTTTATAAATCAGGGAAACTATTTATTGCAATAAAAAAAACACACATTAAAAAATGAAGATTTTAGTATACTTGGGTCATCCGGCTCATTTTTATATTTACAAAAATTCCATATCAAGTTGGAAGAAAAAAGGCTATCAAGTCTTTATTTTAATTAAGAGAAAAGATGTTTTAGAGGATCTGCTAAAAAATGCAAATTTTCCATATTATAATATCCTCGAAAAAAGTAGAAGTAACACAAAATTTGGATTGTTGGTGGCAATGATAAAAAAGGGAATTCGTCTTTTTTTATTCTGTGTGAGGTATAAACCGAATATACTTACGGGCACAAGTGTTGAAAACTCATTTGTTGGATGGATTTTACACATTCCGGTTATAAATGTAAATGAAGATGATGCAGCAGTAGTTCCCTATTATGCAAAACTTAGTTATCCGTTAGCAAATGTGATATTAAATCCAGAGGTTTGCAACAGTGGAAAATGGGATGCCAAGGCTATAAAATATAAATCCTATCATGAGTTGGCCTATTTACATCCTCATCATTTCACCCCAAACCGTAAGAAAGTCGATCAATACTTTTCTTCCGAAAACCCCTATTTTATTATACGCTTTGCTAAACTAACCGCACATCATGATAAAGGAATTTGTGGCATTAATGCAGAGATAGCACAAAAAATTATAGACATTCTAAAACCACATGGAAATGTTTATATAACTTCTGAACGAGAACTGGAAACTCAATTTGAGCAGTATCGTATCCATATAAATCCGCTGGATATTCATCATGTCATGGCTTTAGCGGAAATCTATATTGGAGATAGTCAAACTATGGCTGCAGAATCAGGTGTGTTGGGAGTGCCTTTCGTCCGCTTTAATGATTTTGTGGGTAGGATCGGGTATTTGCGGGAATTAGAGGACGTTTATAAATTAGGGTATGGAATAAGAACGAAGGATGTGGAAAGATTATATTCGACGATATCCGGATTGATTGAAATGCCCGATCGTTCAGCAATATTCCGGGATCGCAGAAACAAAATGTTGTCTGAAAAAATAGATTATGCACAATTTCTTACTTGGTTCATTGAAAATTATCCTGAAAGTGCAGTTGTTATGAAGGAAAATCCTGATTATCAAAATAGATTTAATTAATGAGAAGTGAGGAATGATATGTGTTTACAAGCAACTAATTTTTTAGCATGAATATATTAATGGATATTGCGCATCCGGCGCATGTACATTTGATTCGTAATACCTATTTTGAATTAACAAAAAAAGGGCATAAAGTCTACGTAACCGTAAAAGAAATACCATCTGCCATCTTTTTGTTAGAAAAATTCAATATTCCCTATATTTATCTTGGTGATAAAAAAGACAGCATAACCGGCAAAGCACTCTTCCAATTAATTTATAATTTGAAAGTTTGGTGGTTAGTTGTTTCAAAGAACATTGAACTTGGATTTGGAACCTCGATTACCATTGCGCATATTTCACGAATTTCTAAGATGCATGCTATTATCTTGGATGATGACGATGATGCGGTTGAGCCTCTTTTTGTGAAATATGGTCATCCCTATGCGGATATCGTGTTGAGCCCGGCCTGTGCCATTCGGTCTACAAAGAAAATGATTCCTTATGCGGGTTACCACGAACTGGCTTACCTACATCCAAACCGGTTTGCCCCGGACCCGTCTGTCTTAAAGGAGATTGGTGTAAAAGAAGGCGAAACTTATTTTATTTTACGGTTTAATGCCTTCAAGGCACACCACGATGTGGGAGTGGTAGGCCTTTCGATAGAAAATAAACGAAAGTTGATTGCTTACCTGGAGAAAAAGGGAAAGGTATTTATTACTACCGAGCGAAATATTGATGAAGAATTTAATAAATATCGGTTACTTGTGTCGCCTGAAAAAGTGCATTCGCTTATTTATTATGCTACTATGCTGATCGGTGACAGCCAGACCATGACTTCCGAAGCGGCTGTTTTAGGGACACCGGCTATACGATGCAATAGTTTTGTAGGCCGGATATCCTATTTGGAAGAAGAGGAACATAAATATGCGCTTACTTATGGTTTTCTGCCAACGAATTCCGATGCCATGTTTGCCAAAGTGGAAGAGTTACTTGCAATGCCTGACTTGAAGCCTGTGTGGCAAAAGCGCCGTCTAATTATGTTGAAGGACAAAATAGATGTAACTTCCTTTTTTGTATGGTTTATTGAAAATTATGCGGAAAGTGCGAAAGTTATGAAACAAAATCCCGATTATCAGTACAGATTTAAGTGATAAGTGATAAGTGATAAGTGATAAATAAATTACTATGAGTGAATCAGTTTTATCTGAGAAAAGTTTCAACTTTGCTATTCGCGTAGTAAACCTTTATAAGTATTTGTGTAAGGAAAAGAATGAATTTGTTCTTTCAAACCAGCTACTTAGAAGTGGGACTTCGATAGGTGCTTTGCCTGGTGAGGGATAGTATGCTGAAAGTAAAGCTGATTTTATACACAAATTTGGAATAGCACAGAAAGAATGTAATGAAACAATATATTGGCTGAAACTTTTGTATAAAACTAATTTTATCAATCAAAAAGAATTTGAAAGTTTATCAAAAGATGCTATTGAACTCATGAAAATAATAACAGCAAATATAATAACAGCAAAAAGATCTTGAAGAATAAGAGGAAACCTCCAACTTCAGATAAAGAATAACATCATAGTTAGTAATTATTTATCACTAATCGTTCATCATTAATCATTATGTATAAACTAATTCTTGTTGCAGGTGCCCGTCCAAACTTTATGAAGATTGCACCTTTAATGCATGCTCTAAAAGGTCATCCTTTCATTAAACCGATCCTGGTTCATACCGGGCAACATTATGATGTAAAAATGTCAGGACAGTTCTTTGAAGAACTTAATATTCCTGCTCCGGATATGAACCTGGAAGTAGGTTCAGCAAGCCATGCCGTTCAGACAGCCCGCATCATGGAAGGTTTTGAAAAGGTCTGTTTACAGGAGCAGCCTGATTTAGTTTTGGTGGTAGGTGATGTCAATAGTACGGCTGCCTGCACCCTGGTTGCTTCCAAGTTAGGTATAAAGACCATTCATTACGAAGCCGGATTGCGTAGCAATGATCGTACTATGCCCGAAGAAATAAACAGGCTTGTCACAGATGCCATTAGCGACGTGTTTATCACTACCAGTGTAGATGCCGATGAGAACCTTTTACACGAAGGGATCCCGGCTGAGAAGATTCACATGCTGGGTAATTTAATGATCGATTCGTTGGTGGAGCAACTACCCAAAGCACGGAACTCGGAACTCCTCTTCCGGTTGTTGAACAGGGAGAAAACAATTCAACTGGGTAAGGATTTTAAAGAAGGAAAGTATGGTGTGTTGACTTTTCACCGTCCCGGGAATGTGGATGAAAAAGAAAGCCTGGCAACATTAGTCAACCTGTGGGGGAAGATCTCCGAACAGATACCACTGGTTTTCCCGGTGCACCCAAGAACTTATAAAAACATTGTTCAATTTGGTTTACTGCCTGTAATAGATAATTATCCTCGTTTGTATTTTATAGAACCTCTTGGTTACTTGCAATTTATTCATTTGGTGAGTTGTTCCGGTTTTGCCTTGACTGATTCAGGAGGCATACAGGAAGAGACCACTTTTATGAACATCCCCTGTCTGACCGTCCGACCTAACACTGAACGTCCTGTGACGGTTTGGGAGGGAAGCAATAAGTTGATCAAAACCGATGATATCCTTTCTGAAGTAAA
>JAUZOM010000201.1 GCA_030706465.1 Bacteroidota bacterium
ACTAAACAGACATATAAGACAAAACCGAAATTGGGTGCTGCTATTTGTGCAAACGGCATTACTTTGTCTCACTCAATTTAAGCTCCCGATTACCCTCAGAATTATAATTCAGAATTTCAGTTTTTCCTATTAAATTGGTTTTCTAATTCTACTTTACCAAAATAAAGAACAAACCACAATAGATACATTAGTTCACATTAGAAATAGTATTTTTATCCATCTTCCTGATTTTATACTCCTAAAATACCGATCTGTATTTTTCTATTGTGTTCTTTTTCAGTATGTTTTTGTGTCCTATTGTGCCTACTGTGGTTTGAATTATTTGTTTTGTTTTAATTTAGTAAAGTAGAAGTAAAGAGGAAATATGAATATCGTATTTCGATTTTTCATAATAGGGCTCCCTAAGATGCCTTAATTGTATGGTTATGTCCCAATAATTTCAAAACGATTATCCGGATTCGTGCAGCAATGTTTGTCGGGAATATCTGGATTGATTAAAGAAAGATAACACTTTTCCTAACAGGAAAAGGTGAGTTTCGGGATATAAGCAGGTGGAATAACTGAATGCCCTGTTTTATACCCCCGGACAATCTCTGTTGACTATTGACCCGAAACCCGGCCATCGAACGAATTTGGAGGGGGTGTTGAAGTCGGTCCTTCACCGGATTCCAACTCGTTGGCAGATGTTGTTTCATTTCTGCTCCTTCACTTCCAGGTAGTATCTTCTTACTTCAACCGGGGTTCATGTTAGGTATAGAGACATTTCAACGAGACTCTAGATAGGGTTCAGTTAGGTCTACCTATCCGAACCCTATCTGAACCCTAACTGAACCCTAACTGAACCCTAACTGAACCCCCTCTATACCTAAACTAAGATAAGACTGAAATAAGACTGCGTCCAGACTAAGAAAACTCCCTCTTTTGGAAAAGAAAACTTTCTTTTTCTTTTACCTTCCCCCTGGTAGTCCCTCAATAGGCTTTAAAAAGCCACAATAAAAGTTATATTTTAAAACGCTTATATTCTGTGTGTTACAATCTATCGAGATGAGAAAAAATAGAACACGCTACAGATTTCCCCTTATTTCTTTCCAGTAGGAAATAAAAATAACAGCGGGCACTGTATATTTCCAATTAAGTCTAAAGTAAACTGTTACACCGTGCCGTTGCTTGAAATAATCCGTTATCTTTTAGTCCGGATACAATCATTTTCATAATTTGGATCTTCTTCAGGGGAACGCATTCCGGCCACTTCCAGGGCTTTCAACACAAACACATTCCAGGAAAACACACGGGTGCTTGGCCACCAACAACCGGGGACCGTCAGGTCGTAAGGTAGAAATTCGTGGCTGAAAGGTTCATCGGGATTCAGGGTTATTTCCGCAATCAGTCTATCTTTGATCCTTTTCTCTGCCGGTTTCCATCCATGTTTCATTCCGGCCACATAGCCGCATATTTCTTCACGCATCCAGCTTCCGGCATTATAATAAATACCGTTATCCCAAAACAGATTGGGTGAAAAAGGCTTGTTTTCCCTGGTGAAATAAGTGTCTGTTGCATGAAAAATCAACGGGGAATACCCATTTTTAGTCGGTACTTTATCCAATGTATTATTTACCATTTCGGAGGTCAGGACAGGTTCGTTGAATAACCACAGGGAAACAAACTCCGGTAATAGCGAATTAAAGGTAATAACATACGGAAAAGCTTTATTATCGATCAGATACCCTCTTTCTTTATCATAAAAGGCCCGGTATCCGGCATTGGCTTTTTCGATATAATCGTTCGAAACCGGCATTCCAAGCTCCTGTGCCACCCGAAGAGTTACGGCCAACATTCCCTGGTTGACTGCCAGCCCTGAAGTACGGTTGGGATATTCCACGCAATCATTTTGCCCCAGTACAAAACGGGCACTGCATATACCATCCCGGTTCGAATCAATCTCATTCACTATATAATTGAAAGCCTTGGTGATCTTATTGGTGGGTGGCAGCGTTCCGTAAAGGCGTTTATTGACTAAGGCAAACCAGAGAAATTCAAGTGTAGCATCATTTCCTTTCAATTCTTTACTTCCCATACACGGAGTAATAATCGTTCCAATCGCACCTTCTTTATTCTGGGTGGCAGCCCATTCATTGAATATCGTTTCACTGCTTTCCCGGTTGTAGGTGCCCATCATGCTCCAGAATGAATCGCGGTTATACATATCGGGGGCATAATTGATACTCGGTACGCTTAGCGGTGAGAAATTACCTGCACCGTGTATCCACATAAGCATTTGATAACAGGCATACAGGCATTTTTCTTCCGTTGTCCCTTTAAACCCCAACCCATCGGCCAGATACACCTGAGAAGCCAGCCGCACATCGTGAAGAGTCGGTCTGGCAGGAGTGACAAAGATAAAAGTCCGTTTCGTATTCAGAACACCGGCACGGAGCGGATGATATGGCTGTTCGTAAACTACCGATTGAATAACTTCCAGATCTTTAATTTCCAATTGATACGGTTCTCCTGTCTTCAGGTTAGAGGCTGCAATAAGCAAATTCGTTGTTTCCCCTTCGGTGTTGGCCAGAAAAACAGTTTCCTCCTGATCGATCCATTCAATGTTAGACGAAGGTATATTGGTTTGATAATGAAATCCCTGAACATCATTACTACCGGTCCCCTCATTTTTCCACAGGCGAAGCGATACAAGTGATTTAGAGTGATGTTTAAACCGTATGGTATAAAATCCGTCAGGCAAATGATAAGGCAACCTGAATCCGGCCATATCGGATATCGCTTTTTTCCCTTTAATCGTATAGACACCTTTTTCTAACTTAATTTCAGCACCGTTATATGATTTCCAGTCTTTAATTTCCGGCGTTTTATAGTGAATCCTTTCGGAGGAATGATTAAAGTCGGATAACCCGCCAAAGGTGAGTTTGACAAAGTGATCCCCATCCTGGCGTTCGTTCATTGAAGCAATCCGGTAAAGATTAGCATCACAGATTTCCTGAATAGCACGGAACCCGACTCCACCGGCAGAAGGCCGTCTACGGATATTACGTGTCCAAAGGTTACGGTTACCGGCATCCGTCAATAATCCGACAGCCAACGAATCACCGATCATATACCGGCAGCCGGGTAGCATTCGTTTGCCACGCCCCCTTTGTTATTGGCATTGTCAAAACTCCAGAACCGGGAAGGAGATGCTTTTAAGGATATGGATGTATCGATCGAATAATACAGCATCGACATGTTTGTTTGCAACAGTTCCATGCGCTTTTCAACCACCTGATGGTTGATTATTTCATAAACTACCGTGATATGCAAATCGGTTTCCAGCAGAGGAAGGCTGACAATACCGGAAAGAGTGATGCTATCCCCCTTCTGAATGGCAGCAGTTGCCTTCCAGTTCTTTATATTTTCACGAATGGAATGATCCTCGTTTTCAACAACCATATTCAATTCGCCCGACTTTTCCCGGGTACAAACAGGTATGGTTCCATAGAGCACATCGACGTAAAAGCCCGAAGCGGAATCTCCCCGAAGTTTTAAATTCAATACTCCGGCCTGAAGAGTAAGACAGAAAGGCAGCAACAGGAAAAAAACAGTACATTTTATTGATTTCATGAAGTATATTAATTACGTTGATGGTGAATTATAGAACCGGTAAAGAGTTTGGAAAGTCAGCAATGAGGTTTACCAGAATAACATTCAATTCTTCTTAATGATCTTCGCTTTATAAAGCTTTCCACCCGGAGTGGAGATCTTCAGGATATAAAACCCATTTGGAATGGTTAGGTGAATGTTCGTAGACGGATCATTGGAGATAAATACACTTTTCCCCAGCAAATCATAAATCATTACCCTCCCGACAATTTCACCGGTTGGAAGGTCGAATGCTAATTCATCGATAAAAGGATTGGGGAAGACATTAAATCTTGAGATCGTGGTAGTATCAGAACCCGATGCCAGTAGCTTAAAGGTACCTGGCAAAAGCTTGATGAGTTGCGGTGAAAGATCGGCATCATAAATCCGGACCTCATCTACAGCTCCCACAAAATTATAATTGGTAGTTGCATCATCCTTTCGGGCAATAGTCAGGCTCTTGCCTGTAGTTTGAATAAGTCCGTTTTGTGCTTTGAAGGAAGAAAGGTTGCCATTACGGTATAACTCCATGGAATAACCCGTATAAATGGCGGTGTAATGGTCATATTTACCGATTTGAAGTACGGTGTCGGCATCCAGATCTATGGTTGTAAAATTGGTTTTCACAGTCCACCGAACCTTATTCCCGGGTATGATGGAGACTTTATACCGTTCTTCCCAGCTGCCATGGGAGAGTATAAACTGCTCACTGTTCGGCAGGGCATCGGGCTTTACCCAGAAAGAAACGGCTATCTTATCCTGGAAATTCAGGGCGGCATCGTTGGGGGTATAGATATACGCATCGCTTGAAGGAAAGTCATAGGCACCATTAACAACCCCGTTGGCTCCGGTAACAGAGACAGCTCCGACGGATACTGCCTGGTAAGCATTCTGCGCGTAGTTTTTGGTATCCCCGTTGAAAGGATAATAAATAAGAGGGGTGGGCTCCGAAACTATTGAAAAATCCTTTACCAACACAGATTTGGTAAAGGAGGCGGTGCCTGAAGCATTCGTGGCTGAAAGGGTAATGGTATATATCCCGGGACTTCCGGGCAGTGTCCAGGCAGGGGATGCTGTCAGGTTATTCGTCAGCGTTCCAGATACCGAACTCCAGGAATAGGTTACGGCGGTGGTATTGAGAATAGCGGAAGCAGTAACCGAGGCACTCAGGTCGAAGGGCATTCCGGCAGAAAATGTAATGTTCGAAATGACAGGTGGCGGTATCACTATGTCCACGACTTTCACCGGAAAAGCAGCCGAAGTTACCGTATCTCCGTTTCCCGAAACCTTACAGGTCAATTGATAGACTCCCGCGGCAGAAGGGGCCGTCCAGGTATAGTTTCCGACCGTGGTGGTAGCAACCAGCTGATTGTTCTGAAGCCATTGAAAGGAAGGGGAAGTAGTAACCCTGTTTTCAGGCAGGCAATACAGGTTGAGAGTGTTCGATTTTTGAACAATCGTATCGGATACTGAAAATGCCTTGATACGCAGCGGATTTGTATAATTATAACCTGTATGGTAGTCGATGACATGACCATTGACTAATTTGAGCCTTCCCTTAATTTGAGGCGTATTTCCGGCAGGATAAACCACCAGTTGGCGTGTACTGTCGGAAGGAATACTGAAGCTGATTACGCCCCTTGCATTTGTGGCTAGTAGGGATTCTGTAATGGCATCATACACATCCGAATTCCCGGCAGGCAAGATGAGTTGAACCGATTGCTGGGAGGTAGTAGGATTATAATACAGATAAGATGGATAAGTCTTATCTCCCCTGAAATCAGTCTTGTTTAAGTCAACCTGAAGTATTCCGTCCACATTTGTCATTGCGATAATAGACGCCAGATATCCAACGCTTGAACCACTGTACAAGGCAAGATTGGTAGCAGCACCACCTCCTTTAACGGCATCGCCCGTTGCAAAAGGGGAAATTCCATTCAGGGTTTGTTTCATTGATTCGTTCGGAATGCAGGATGCCGCATCATATTGGAGTGACCATACATAGCTGGCCGGTTCCTGATTCGCCTGAGGCAAGGCATTCCGGTAGTATAAACGGCTTGCATTGGCCAGGTTCAGCAACCATTTACCCAGTTCCCGCGAGAACCTTTTATCATATTTGGCTACTGGAGCTAACGCTGAAGCATGTTGAAACCCGTTCATGCAAAAGGCATAATCGTCCCCTGCATCGTTAGCTTCCCCGATTAAACCGGATACATCATACCCGTTCCAGTTTCCGACAATAGTACCCCACCCCCGCAAAGTGCCGGATCCCGACGAAAAAGTCCAGTTCATCATTTTCTGTATATCGTAATTGGTACCTTCCACAGCATTCATCCGGGCAGCTGTTTCTATTCCGTAAGGCAATTGCACTTCGTAAGAAGGATTGCCGGTCCAGTTTTGCAGAAAGTCCAAGCCAAGCTCTGCACCTTCCAGGTATTTGAAGTTGCCAGTCTGTATATAGGCCTGGTACATGATCCAAGCTATCGAACCGGCTGTTTCGGGTTCGGGAACGCTGGTAGCATTAGGTGTCCCGGTGATCAGATTAAACGCCCGGTAATTCATATCGGGCGGGTTCCAGGGTTGAATGGTACCACCAAGTTTATTAAGCACCCCGAATTCCCTGTTGGCAATGGTAGTAAATTGAGTGGGAAAATCAGCATCAATCGTTGGATAAATAGAATACAATTGATAGAAATAAATGTTCGGCATAATTTCATACCACCAATCACTTCCGGTGGAAGTAGAATAGTTGTTCAAATAGACGTTCTCCCTGTTTTGCAGGTTGAAGAAGTCCTTCACTTTCACTGCCCAATTGGTATTTAACTGGGCCGATTTATCCACTCCGACCAAAGAAGCTCCCACGACAGCGGGAATGATATTGATCGCTTCCGCCACTCTTCCATGATCAGTCTGGCCTACGTATGAATCCATCCGTATTGTTTTCAAGGCCGGATAATTGATCCCATTGTCAGTACTGATAGCTGTCAATGGCAAATAAGTTCCGGTGAGGCTGGTATTGAACACCAGATTATCGTAGTTCAGGGCTACCTGTTTCCAGTCACGCATCACGTAGGGTACGGGCATATTGTGCATGAGATCGATTCGCGGAATAGAAATTTGCTGGGCAAAAGCGAGCAAAACAGATCCAATATAAAGGAGTAAAATGAGTTTTCGTTTCATTTGTTGGTTGTGATTTATCAGCATAAACAATAGCTAATAACATTTCCAAAATTTAGAACTTCGG
>JAUZOM010000202.1 GCA_030706465.1 Bacteroidota bacterium
ATTGCAAATATGAAGAACAGCGACTTGACTTGGGAAACCACTTCACAGTCAAACGTTGGTCTTGATTTAACAATACTGAAAAACAGGATTAATTTAACTGTCGATGCTTATTACAAATACACCACCAACTTACTTATGGATGTTCCCCTTCCATCTACAGCTCCGGTAAGCTCTCTTACCCGTAATGAAGGAGAAATGAGCAATAAAGGTATTGAATTTGCTATAAATACAAAAAATTTCACCGGAAAATTTAAATGGGAAACAGATTTTAATATCTCATTCAATAAGAACCGCGTTGAAAAACTTACGTTGCAACAGACTTACTATTTTGGACAGACGTCCATGGGTGAAAATATGGTTATTATGAAACCCGGATTGCCATTAGGTGTTTTTTATGGCTATGTTTCCAAAGGTGTTGATCCGGAAACAGGAAATTTGTTATATCAGACTAAAAACGGTAATAGCAGTTCTCCCCAGTTGAGTGACCGGACTATTATAGGTGATCCAAATCCTAAATTTACTTATGGAATGACCAATAATTTCTCTTATTTAGGTTTTTCATTGAATGTATTCCTACAGGGCTCATACGGTAATGATATTTATAATGTATCCCGTATGGAAACGGAAGGAATGTATGACGCCAAAAACCAATCAACAGCTGTCCTGGATCGTTGGGAACGCCCCGGCATGGTTACGTATATGCCAAGAGCAACCCAGGATAAGTCCAATTTATTATCTTCTACCCGTTTTGTGGAAGATGGAAGTTACTTAAGGGTAAAAACACTTACATTATCTTATAATTATTCAGATAAATTTCTGAAAAAAATAGGTATTACTCGTTTTCAACCCTATTTGACCGCTCAGAACCTATTGACCTTGACAAAATACAAAGGTTTTGATCCTGAAGTAAGCCAATATGGAGGTGATGCTACGCAACAGGGTATTGATTATGGCACCTATCCTCAATCGAAGAGTTATATAATCGGATTTAATGTCGAATTTTAATTTATGACTAATATGAAAAACATAATAAAACTGGCTTATTTTATAGCTATTACACTTTTAATAAGTTCTTGTGATTTGAAACGGGATCCGGTTTCCGATTTTTCCGAACTGACTATCGGAGGAAAAGACAGCACGGGATCGACTGTAAAATTCAAGACAAGAGCCGAAATGAAAACCCAGTATGATTATATGTATAATCAGTTGACCGGGAATAACGGGGTGGAAGGTTGGACTGCCGATTTGCTGGTCTACAATGAGACACATGCAGATAATGCTTATCGCGGGGCCACTGATGTTGAGTTAACGCAACTTGAGCAACAAAAACAGGATGGTATTAATAAGAATATAAACCGTGACTGGAATTATTATTTTTCAATAATTGCCGCCGCAAACAGCGTTATTTGCAATGTGGACTCAGTACCTGATCAAACACTGACTCAAGCAGAGCGTAAACAATGGAAAGCTGAAGGCTTGATATTGCGTTCCATGATGTATTTTGATCTGGTACGCTTGTGGGGAGATGTCCCTTTAATAGCAGTTGAACCGCCAGCAATAACTGCGGCAAATATAACCACTGTTTATCCCTTGTATTATCCGCCAAGAGATTCCGTTCAAAAGGTATATCGTCAGATTATTAAAGACTTAAATTTTGCGTTGGAACCAGGTGGGGCACCTAATATTGACCCGACTAACAAATTCAAATTTTCGAAAACAGTTGCCAATGCCTTGTTAGCAAAGATATATGCAGAGAAACCGGTTCGGGATTATGCCAAAACAATCCAGTATTGCACGGAAGTAGAAAAAGATGTGTCATTGGTTTCAAATTTTGGTGATCTGTTTGATATGAATTCGTCCAACACCGATGTAAAAAACAGAAATACATCAGAATCTATTTTTGAAATAAATTTTTCAGGAGGAGGTCTTTGGTTTACCTGGTTAGTTGGCGTTGATCTTTCCGACCCGAACAGCAAATATGACTGGGCAAAATGGTTAACACCTTCACGGGATTTAATGGCTGCGTTTGATAATGCCAAAGATGTAGTACGAAAAAAAGAAACGATTATCACTGCCGATGTGACCTGGAGTAATGAATATCCATCCAAAGGTTACCCGTTCATGTGGAAATACCGGTCGAAATTTCATAGTGTCATTAAACTCCGATTAGCTGATTTGCTTCTATTGAAAGCCGAGGCATATGTTGCCCAGGGAGACATAGCGAGTGCAACCGCATTGGTTAATAGAATTCGTACACGAGCCAAACTGACTTCCTTGAGTGCCGTTACGGCAGATGATGTTTTAAATGAAAGACGCTTAGAGTTAGCTTTTGAAGGACAACGCTGGTTCGATTTGGTTCGTACCGGAAAAGTGATCGATGTTCTGAATGGATTAAATAAGCGAGATTCGGGTCGTTTGCCGATGAATGTGGTAACGGAGGACAAGACATTACTTCCAATACCACAACCTCAAATAGATAAAAATCCTTCCATGGTACAAAACCCCGGATATTGATTCAATTATCGACTAATAATTAATCATTAAAAAATGAGATCATGAAAAATAGTATAAAATTCATAGTGTTAATTTGTTTATCGTTCGTAATATGGGGTTGTACGAACGAAGATGTTGTTGTTCGGTATCCTAAATCGACCCCCCACATTGATACAGCTTTCGTAAAGGAAACTCAGATAACTTACGGTGATTCCATTCATCTTCGGATTGCTGTTTCGGATAAAGTGGCACCTTTATCAACGTTGTTGTTGAGAGTTATTTGTAATAATGAGGTTGTTACTTCCGAAACAATCAGGACTAAGGGTAATTCTTCCGAGGTTAGCCGTACATATGGAGTGCCTTTTGTTGCCAATCGCCCGGATAATGCAGCCGTAAAAATTTATTTGACTGAAACAAATGTGTCCGGTTTTACGAAAGATTCCATTGTCAGTACTACGATTGCTAAAAGACCCAGCATAACAAACTTATATATTGTTCCCGATTTAGGTCAGGGAGCATCAGCTAAATTGACATTGATTGATGCCACAAATCTTATTTATAAAGTAACCGGATTGCCCTATAGTAACTCATTTAACTATAAGATTGCCACTAAATTGAATAAATTTAAGCGTATAGACTGGACCGGCCTTGTTTTCGGAAAGTTAGCTGATGGCAGTGTTGGATTAGTTGATTCTACTGGATTATCATTGCCTGCAAATGATCCGACTTTAGTAAGTATTTCGGAATTTACATTTGATGCCCTAAAATTCACTTCAACTGTTGGCGGGAAATTATTGGAACCAGTAACAACATTAGATGTTAATAATGATTTAATACTAAACCCTTCATCACTTAATGAGCCTACAGGTTTTCGTGGAAATAATGTCTATTTTGGTGAAAACGTGGAAGTGACATTTACAGGGTTTACAGGGACTCTTGTCAACAGTATTTCACCCGATTATTTTCAGGTTACAGGCACAAATAAAGCTAAATTTCTTGGAAAAACAGGACTTTATAAAGCGTATTACCTTACCAGTGCGGACTATTTGTATATAGAACCGCAGCCAAGTGCTATTTATCCCGATGTTTTGTGGATTAACGGTGCCGGCTTTGGCCGTCCACAAGCTTCACCCACTTTAACTACTACCCCCTGGAATTGGAATAGCCCATTAGAATATGCACCATGCCGGCCCATCTCTGCAGGCGTATATCAGGTAACCATTTATGCTAAAAATAATTTAGGAACAGATGGATTTGGTTCGTTGAATTTCAAATTCTTCGATCAGCGAGGTTGGACCGGATCGGAAGAAACGTCATCCAATTATACCGTTTCTCTGCCATTAGTAAGTAGAACAGATGTCGGTAATGTCGGTAATGTGGGTGGATCACCAACTCCGTTTGAGGGGATCTATCAGATTACTCTGAATCAAAATGACAAAACTATAAAAGCCGTCAAATTGAACTGATATTTTTTTCAAAGGAGGACATTGTCCTCCTTTGAAAAAGTATTTGTTTGTTATCTGGCGATTAAACGATTCGGCTTTTCTTTAATTAAGATATTCAATTACACAAGTAAATTAACAGTTATATGTTTCAAGACAAGTTTTTTTTAATCGCGGCATTTTTTACGAGTATTTCTCTTTCGGCTTGCCAAACGGGAAAAGATATTGTTACTCCCGTTCAACCTGTTGTCCAAAAGGATGTGGATGTGAATGTAACTACAGCAAACAAGTCGATGTTATTTGTAAATATCCCACTAAGTTTCAGCACAAAACCCAATATGGCTGTGGAAACTACCATAACAATGAATCCATCAGTGACTTTTCAGGAGATCGATGGATTTGGGGCTGCTATCACAGGTTCAACTTGTTATAATTTACTTAAGATGACCGCTGCAAATAGAGCTAAGTTATTGAAAGAGACTTTTGATCCGGTTTCCGGGATGGGGTACAGTTATGTACGTATTTCTATAGGCTGTTCGGACTTCTCCATGGATGAATATACCTGTTGTGACACTCCTGGAATTGAGAACTTTGCTATTCCATTTTATGACAAACGGGATTTATTACCCATTTTAAAAGAGATTCTGGCAATAAACCCGAATTTAAAGATTCTTGCTTCACCCTGGACCTGCCCAAAATGGATGAAAGTAAATAATCTGACAGATTTACAACCTTATAATTCCTGGACAAGCGGGCAGTTGAATCCACAGTATTATCAGGATTATGCCACCTATTTTGTCAAGTATATCCAGGCAATGAAAAATGAAGGTATCAATATCGAGTCTATAACAATTCAGAATGAACCATTGAACCGAGGTAATTCGGTTTCGCTGTATATGTCTTGGCAGGAAGAAGCTACTTTTGTGAAGAATGCACTGGGTCCCAAATTTGCCGATGCCGGATTAACTACGAAGATTATTGTGTTTGATCACAATTTCAACTATGATAACATTCCTGACCAGATGAGTTATCCGGTGAAAATGTATGCCGATCCGGAAGTGGCAAAATATATTGATGGTGCAGCCTATCACGCCTATGGAGGTGATAAAAGTGAATTATTAAATGTCCATAATGCTTATCCAACTAAAAATTTGTATTTTACAGAGATGTCCATAGGCAGTTGGAATTATTCTTTTGATGGTGATTTGCTATGGAGCATGCGCGAACTGGGAATAGGTTGTTTAAATAATTATAGTAAATCTGTCATTGTCTGGAATTTTATGCTCGATGATAAAGGGGCTCCAAATCGTCCCGGAGGTTGTAATACCTGTTATGGGGCTATTGATATAAGTAGCAGTGACTATGCAACCTTAGATAAGAAATCACATTATTACGTAATCAGTCATTTATCAAAAGCCATATCAACCGGTGCAACACGTATCGGAACAACAGGTTATCAAACTTCAGGCTTGTATTATACGGCTGCTTTAAACAAAGATGGAACCTATGGAGTTGTTCTTCTGAACGAAAATGACACTTCCCTAAAAGTTACTTTAGCGGATAGCATTCATTCTTTTAATTATACAATTCCAGCAAAAAGCATAGTTTCATGTCGTTGGAAAAAATAATTTTCAACAGATGAACATTATTTTAATAAAAGTGTTGTATTTACAATTAACAATGTGTATATTTGACACGTTATAAGTAAGCTTATAATTATTTTTTATTAATCATTTAATATTTACTATTATGAAAAGAATTTTTACTTTTATTATTGCTCTTATGAGCATGTTCGCCGTTATGCAATCTGCTTCGGCACTGGTTTATAATGTAACTGTTCCTGCCGGTACGCAGGCCTGCTTTATTTCTGGGACGATGAATGGATGGAGTACTCCGTTGGTAAACAGAATGACCAAAGTAGATGACACTCATTTCACGCTGGATATTCCAACTGCGCTTGTGACAGACTCTTTTAAGTATTATAGTGGCCCGGATTGGAAATATGAAGAGAGAGATGCTAACGGCCTTGCGTTGGCAAAGAATCGCGGTTACAAAGAAGCAGATGTTGTTGCTAACTGGGCAGCTGTTTATTTGACATCTTATGAAAAGGATATAACCATTGATGTGTTGACGCCTGCTACTACTGTTCAATGTTATGTTGTCGGTAGTTTTAATAACTGGGCCAGTCCGGCTGCTGCTTATCAAATGACAAAAGTAGCAACAACTGCGGATGGAGTAGAATTTTCAAAGACAATTCACGCTCTTGACACAACTACATTACAATATAAATTTTGTGCAGGCCCTGCCTGGTCCTACCAACAGACAGCTACTTCCAATTTTAATTATATGACTGATGGAGCAGTTGTTGTAGTTGCTGCTTTTGATGCAATTTATGATCCTGCAAAAACCGGAACTATTAACATTACTGCAACTGTTCCGGCTGGAACATCCGAAGTGTGGATAATGGGCGACTTCCTTGGTTGGAATATGAGTAATGCAGTTAAAGGTACCAAAAATGCTGATGGCACGTGGGGCTTTTCAATTCCAATGGTCATGTCAATTCAATACCGACTATACAATCATAACGATTGGGGCTATGCGGAAGTAGGTCAGGCTGATCCAACATCTGATTTGCCTAATCGAAGTGCCGTTTATCCTGCCGATGCTAATACTTCAATTACAGTTTATGCGTGGAAACAGACTTATAGTGCTGCTCCAACTGTAAATGCAGATAATTATAAGATTTATGCTGTTTCTAAAGCAATCGTTGTTGAAGGCGTTACTTCCCGTGTCGAAATAATCGATTTAAGTGGTCGCCTTGTTCAATTGCAAAAGTTAGCTGGTAAATTTGTATCAGACAATCTAAAATCAGGTCTGTACATTGTACGGGTTGATGGAGCAACTAAGAAGGTTGCTGTAAATTAATCTTTA
>JAUZOM010000203.1 GCA_030706465.1 Bacteroidota bacterium
CTTTATCAAATTCTATATGCTCAATATTAAATGGGAAAGAAAAATTAACTGTTGATAGCAATTTTGTTATTGAGTTAATCAGAACTGCTTCAGATCAAAAACAAAAACTTTGTCTTTTTGTCAAAAAATGTACCGAATCGACTTATGACGAATCATTTGTAAATACAGGTTTAAATTTATTAGGAGGGGATTATGCTAATATCGCTTTACAAAAAGGAAATAGTTCTAAGTTAACTCTAACTAATGAACATAAAATATTAGCTGAATATCTCGAACGCAATAATTTCATATCTAAACAATTTGAAGAAGATGGAATGATTATAATCAATTTGAAAAATATAGAATAGATGTATTATTTTACAAGCTGTCACAAATTTGTTATAACGTGCATAGAAAGATATTTATTTTGAAAATTTACAGCTTTGAATTGGTATATTAGGCGGACTACACATAATTTTGTAAAAACCCTAAACCACAGAATTCAGGCTCTAAAATTGAATCCTGCTTTCAAAACGATTCTTAGTATAAATCATTTTTCTGGCATTATCTTCATTCATTGGCATCATTATCCATTTACTTCCTGAAAAAGGTGTTCTACAAGATTAAAATGCTCAATTCAGCAATTTATATGCATCAGTAGACAATTCTTAAATCTGAAGCATTGAAAAATATTTTAAAAGATATAGAGCAAATATGAATTGAACTTAATAAATCAATAATCAATCATGATATTACATACTACTAATTTTCTAACCTCCGATAATAAAGATAAACTTTTGATTTCTCCAATTGCGCATCAATGTACGTGGGAGTATTATTATCGAAACTATCATAATGCCCTTTGCTATTTGTGTATGATTGGCAACCATAAAAAATATTTAACTAATTACAGATTCATGGGTTTTATGTATTTATTTAGACATACAGTAGAACTGCTATTGAAGTATAATTTAGATAATAATGGATACAATATACCCATAACACATTCATTGAAGCAACTGCGCGATGAATTTGACGGAAATATATTACCTGATGGGTTCAGTGACTTTATTGACCAAATAGATGTAGATGAGGATGGCAGTTGTTATAAATATTACATGGATAAGGATTCACAACAACCATATTTTAAAGGGGAAAGGTTGGAAGTCTTATCAATTCTTTCACTCTATTCAAGTTTTATATCAAATTCACATTTTACAATTTTACCCTTTTGTGAGGGATTTAATATAGATGACAAAATATTAAAGTGGGAATTTACATTCCATACAGCTGAATGTCGTGGTGATGGTATTGTACGCACACACTTTGATGAGACATGTTTCACTTTGATTAGTGGTTTTATAGCAGATGAAATACAAATGTCTGATTGTTATTTACCTGTTCTTTTTTTGATGCGTCATGCGATGGAGTTAGCTATAAAAACCAATACAGACAATTTGTACTCTACCAAAACTTCAGCCCAAAAGCGTGCTTTACGGAACGAACATTCCTTATGTAAATTAATGAATATATATAAGAGCTTTCTTGATGAAGTGCAAATTCCACCTAATTTGACAGAGTTGAAAGAACAGTTGAATTATTACAAGCCAATATATGAGGATTTGAATAATAATATGCACCAACTTGATGTCAATTCTATCTATTTTAGATATCCTTTTGACAAGGACGGAAATGCTTTGAGATTACCTCTTGTCAACGATGTTATTTTCAATATGTTTGAATCTTATACTAAAGCAGATCCGTATATAACCTTTGCAGTTGAAGTCTTTCATGAATGTGGAATTAATGTATAACTAAATTTTTTAAAGTGCATCGTGCTAATTAGTTTATATTATTATTTGACATTTACTCAATGTATAACAGTAACTTAATACATTTTTATAGTATAAACTGATTCCGAGCATATACTTATTTGATAATAATTAATTGAATTCAGGAGTTTTTCAGCTTTGATACATCAGCAAACAAATTCTCAACATCAGTTCTTCTGATTATATGTTTTCCTCCCATTTGAAACGTTTTAATAGTTCCTTGTTTAATTAGTTTTCTCACAGTACTATCACTTGCACCTAATAAAAGACATACATCTTTAATTGATAAATATGGTTTTATATCTATTGAATTAATTTCAGAAGTTGATTCAAGTTTCTTCTCTTTAAATTCTTGTTCTACATGTTTTACTTTGTGTTCTCGGACTTGCTTTTTGTAATTGGATGAATTACATTTGTGCGAGCAAAAACGTGTTGTAGTCGTTTTAGCTTCAAATTCTTTGTGACAGTATTCACAAATTCGCTTTACAATAATGTTGCTACTCATAATGTTATTTTTTGATTTTAATAATCTCTCCTAGTAAAACTGAGTGTTTTTGGGTATTTCTCAGTTAAACTCATTGTTTTTCGGTCATAATTTCGCCTAATGACCATAAAGGACAGAATAAAAAATACTAATGACAACATTAGTAACAAGAATAGTGACAGGAAAAAGAATACTAAAGGTTAGAATAGTATACAAATGGATTATAAATTATTGACATACAGCATTTATAGCCTTTAAACTATACGGTTTTGTTGAAGTGCTTATTTCCCAATACAGAATTTACCGAATATATTTCCCAGTATTTCATCATTTGAAATAGAGCCTGTTATTTCGCCCAGGTAGTGCATGCATTCACGTATATCCTGTGAAAGGAAATCACCGGTAATACCGTTTTCAAGTCCTTCAATAACCCGGCGGATAGCCGTAAGGGCCTGCTGTAAAGCCTCAAAGTGGCGTACGTTATTTACCACAATATCTCCAGGATGTATTTCCGGAAGCTGGGAGGCGTTAACCAGCGCTTTTTGCAGGCCTTCCGTGTTGATACGTTCCCGGGCGGAAATGTAGATGCGTTCTCCTTTAAATTGCAGGAAAAGTTGATCGAGCACTTCACGCTCATCTTCCCCAACCTTATCGATCTTATTGAAAACCAGGATTATTTTCTTTCCCTCTGCACGTTTAGCAATCCGCTCGGTGAGCCATTCCATGTGTTCACTTAGTTGTGTGCAATCGACAATCCAAAGGATAATGGAAGCCTGTTCGATTTTTTGGTAGGTCCGCTCAATGCCCAGGTTTTCTATTTTATCTTTGGTATCGCGGATGCCTGCTGTGTCGATAAAGCGGAAAGTAATGCCACCGTAATTTACCGAGTCTTCGATCACATCGCGGGTTGTTCCGTGTATATCCGAAACAATGGCTTTATCTTCATTTAAAAGAACATTCAGTAAGGTTGATTTTCCAACGTTTGTTTCACCAACGATCGCTACCGGGATGCCGTTTTTCAGAGCATTACCCACCTGGAATGAGTCGGAAAGCCGGGCTATCAGTTGTTCAATATCGGTAGCCAACGTTTTCAACTTACTCCGGTCGGCAAATTCAACATCCTCCTCGTTAAAGTCAAGTTCCAGCTCAATTAAGGAAACAAAGTTAAGAAGTTGTGAGCGAAGTTTCATTAATTCACCCGAGAATCCACCACGCATTTGGTTTAATGCCATGCGATGGGATGCTGTTGAGTTGGATGCAATCAAATCGGCAACTGCTTCTGCTTGCGATAGGTCCATTTTCCCATTCAGGAAAGCCCGTTGCGTAAACTCACCGGGCTGGGCTAATACACACCCCTGTTCGATCAACAATTGCAAAATTTTCTGTTGTACATAGAGCGATCCGTGGCAGGAAATTTCCACAATATCCTCTCCCGTAAACGAATGTGGAGACCGGAATATCGTTACCAATACTTCGTCTATGACCTCATCCTGTTTATTTACAATACTCCCGAAACTCACGGTATTGGCTTCCCGGTGTAGCAGGGAAGCTATTTTCTTTTTGGGGACAAAAATGGCGTCACTATGTTTCACGGCATCGATTCCCGATACCCTGATTACGGCAATCCCTCCAATTCCCGGAGCCGTTGAAATGGCACTTATGGTGGTTGAATTCATGTTATTAATTGATAAAACCTAGTGGATAGACATCATTTTCCAACGATGACTTATTTGATATAATTTTAGCCGGTACGCCACCTACCGTTACATTGGCTGGAATGTCCCGGTTGACAACCGCATTCGCACCAATGGTGACATTGTCGCCAATTGTAATTGGACCAAAGAGCTTGGCTCCCGGGCCTATATAAACATTCCGTCCTATTGTCGGGGCACCGTTAAAATATCCGATTGATGTAGATGGATGGATGCGGCAATTTTCTCCAACCCTGGCATTCGGACTTACTACGATAGTGCCATAATGAACAATACATAGCCCAGCTTCGAAAACATTCTTTGGAATCGAAAATCCCAACTTAATGGCCAGGCGATGATTAATTATCTCAAGAATGCACAAATACAGCCGATAAAACAGGTTTCCTCGTCGAACGTTGTTCAGATATTCAATTTTACGTAACCGACGTTGATATCGAACGCAATCCATCCAACAAAAATTGTAAAATGATAGCTTCTCAAGCTCATAAGCTTTTAAATCACGTTTCAGAAAATACTTGTAGGTAGCTTTGTCTGATATCATAAAACGATTGCCAATAAAGTTAGATTCTGTCCAAAACCGTTTTTACCAGTTCCTCGATATAGGGTTTATAATCGGTGGTGGCGGCATCTACGCGACGGTTTGCAATAATACAACAAACGGTCATGGCCTGGTGCCCCATTAATTTAGCAAGGCCGGCTATAGCCGAACCTTCCATTTCGTAATTTGTAATCCGGTATTTTCCATAACGGAAACTTTCAATCTTGTCATTCAGTTGCATGTCGGCCAGGTTAATTCGTAGTACGCGTCCCTGAGGGCCGTAGAACCCATTGGCGGAAATTGTTACGCCACGCAGCATGTCGTTTCTTCCAATCCGCTTAACCAGTTCTTCATCAGCGTCAACTACATAAGGGGCTGCGAACTGAGGATTCCATTGCAGATGCTTCTTCATGGCTTCTTCAAATTCAAGGTCGCTTACCGAGTCACGGCCTGCATAGAAGTTTAACATACCATCGAACCCGATTGATTTTTCAGAAATCAGAAAACTGCCCAGTGGTATTTCCGGTTGCATGGCTCCTGATGTACCGATGCGGATTATGGTTAACCGACGGAAATCCGGCTTTTCCATCCGTGTTTCCAGGTCAATATTCGATAAAGCATCCAGTTCGTTCATGACAATATCGATATTATCGGTCCCGATGCCGGTGGATATCACTGAAATGCGTTTTCCTTTGTAAACACCGGTAATTGTGTTGAACTCTCGGCTGGAAACCGAACATTCCTGGGTGTCGAAATAGGCAGCTACTAAAGCAACACGGCCGGGATCACCGACTAAAATTACATTATCGGCCAGTTGTTCGGGTTTTAAGTGTAAATGGAAAATGCTTCCATCGCTGTTTATAATTAATTCTGATGGTGGAAAATGTTTCATAATCATCTTTGTGTTAAATGTATATTACCGCGTAGGAGGAACAACTACAAATATACTTCTTTTTTAATTAATAATCGGTTTCCGTTGAACTTTATCCAAGCTTTTTGTTAAGTATGGTGGAAAATAAAAAGCCTGCCCGGATGGTTGAAAGCAACAAATGGTCTGCAATATAGGGCGTCATGAAAACACGGAGGATTTGCTGATTGGATTCATCTTTTCGATGCTCACTGCTAACCCGCTAGGACTTTTCTCCTCATCCCTTTATCCGGGTTCTTCCTCATCGTATTTCATTTACACAGTTTCTCACATACTCAAATCGGTTATAATCGTCACGAACCAGGATGTCATTCCAGAATATCAGATCAATATCGATGGGGATAATCCCGGATAATTTACTTCTATATTCACGTCCCATATCAACCTCTATCTGTTTGAAGATCGCTATTGTTTTATCCATTGTTTCATTGGATATCAGTTTAATAGCCCGGTTATGAAAGTTATCCGAAAATCCCTGTCCGTAGGGTTCCGTATTCAGTTGTGAACTTATGCCGATTATCTCAAAACATACGATTAATCTGTTTAAAACAAGCTCCATGTTCTCCGTTGCATTGGTATTACTTCCCAGCATGATAATGGCAGTATTCATAATGAGTTAATTACTTGTAGTGGCAGACCGGAATCTGAATGTTGATTTTTAGGTTCCAAAAATAAACAAAAAAAGCCGAAGTAGTGTACTTCGGCTTTTGCAGTTCATTATTTTGTATTAATAACGATAATCTTTTAGTTGCTCCTGCAGACGTTTACGAGCCAAAAATATGCGGCTCTTAACAGTCCCAATGGGTAAATTCATTGTCTGTGCTATCTCTTCATATTTAAATCCCTGAATATGCATCGAAAACGGAACGCGGTATTCATCCGCAAACGAGGCTATATTATTGGTAATTTCCCCAATCGCATAGGATCCCTCCGGGCTGTCAAAACCGGAGTTCTGAGGTAAATTTAAATGATGTAAGTCTTCAGTTTTGTCAACGACAGTCTGGTTTCGTACGATTTTTCTATAATTGTTTATGAAGATATTCTTCATAATCGTAAGCACCCAACCTTTGAAATTGATATTGTCAGTAAATTTCTCCTGATTATCCAATACCTTTAGGGTAGTGTCTTGAAGCAAATCTTCTGCGTCGTCACGGTTCAGGGTTAGGGAAAAAGCGAAATTCCGCATGTTGTTTTGCAATGCCACTAATTCATTCTCAAATTCAACGTTTTTCATAATGTTGTAGTTTTATAAGTGAATAAATAAAACTTAGTAATCGATAGAATTACCAAATCCGGTAATTGTGCATCTAAAAACGAATCTTTCTCGAAAAAAACTTTCTAAAATAGAAATAAGTTATTGTTTGTCAGTTGTCTATACTGAATATAA
>JAUZOM010000204.1 GCA_030706465.1 Bacteroidota bacterium
CAGGGTTCCACCTCTTCCCATTCCGAACAGAGAAGTTAAGCCTGTCCACGTCGATGGTACTGCAATTATGTGGGAGAGTAGATAGCCGCCGTTTTTAAAGCCTCATGTAAATGTTTCAACATTTACATGAGGCTTTTTTTTTGCCCTGATAACTAGGGTTTAACGGAGTCTGGACAAAGGAATCTTCGCCAGAAATGGATAATATGACGAAGATTTTAGAGCTGTAAATACAAAAATGCAGGCGCTTTAGTTGAGTTCTTCCCTGAGTTTTTTAGGTAAGCCGGCCACTACCAAATCATAGGAGTGTTGTATCAGTTCACAGAGTAATGTCCTCGTAATAGTCGGATCAATGATCACTGTATTCCAGTATTTCTTATTAAAATGCCAGGCAGGAACAATCGCGCTAAACTCCTCACGCAAAGCGATAGCCCGCTCCGGATCGCATTTCAAGGTAATTTGAGTTTCCGGATTGTCCAACGGGATTAAGGCAAACATTTTACCCTGTACTTTGAGAACCAGTGTTACATCATCAAAAGGGAAACATTCTGTTGTCCCTTTTAAACTCAAACAATATTCCCGGAGTTCTTCGATATTCATAATTCAGTTGTTATTTGCTTCTCGTTATTAGTCGTTATTTACCTTCGGTAGTGTTATTTACAGTGCAAACATACAAAATTATTTCTAATGCAGATAATAAAAAAGCATCGGATGAAATAAATCTTCCGATGCTTTTTTATGTCTATAGTTAAGCGTCTTATTTCACTTCTACGCCATTTGTAACATTCACTTTTGGTTGTATAAGCACCAGTCTTCCGTTAGCATCTTCTGCAGAAAGAATCATTCCTTCACTCATTACACCACGAAGTTTACGGGGTTCGAAGTTGGCAATAAAACAAACCTGGGAGCCTATCAGCTCTTCAGGGTTTGGGTAATGCTGGGCAATACCAGAGAGGATGGTCCGCTCTTCCAATCCATCTGCAATGCGGAATTGCAGCAGTTTATCAGCTTTGGGAACACGTTTGCAGTCCAGCACGGTTCCTACGCGGATATCCATTTTCATAAAGTATTCGAAAGCCACATTTTCTTTTACCGGAGCAGCTTTATAGGCGGCGGCTTCATTGGCTTTCTTTGTATCGAGGAGTTTTTGAACCTGTGCCTGGACAATTTCGTCTTCTATTTTCTCGAAAAGCAATTCGGGTGCTTCGAGTTGGGAGCCTGCTTTCAACAAATCTATTTTTCCTAAGTCTTTCCAACTGAAGGTAGTCATGCCAAGCATAGTGCGCAGCTTCTTAGATGTGAAAGGCAGAAAAGGTTCAAAGGCAATAGCCAGGTTGGCAGCAATCTGTAAACTGAGGTGCATGATCGTAGCAACGCGATTCATGTCGGTTTTAGCGATTTTCCAGGGCTCAGTATCCGCCAGGTATTTATTCCCGATACGTGCCAGCATCATGGCCTCTTTTTGAGCGTCCCGGAAACGGAAGTTATTCAGCAGTTTTTCTACATCAGCCTTTACGTTTACGAATTCTTCGAGGGTTTGCTTATCATAATCGGTCAACTCGCCTAGCGCCGGCACTTTCCCATCATAATATTTTTGGGTAAGCACCATAGCCCGGTTAATGAAATTACCGAAGATAGCCACTAATTCGTTGTTGTTACGCGCCTGAAAATCGCTCCAGGTAAAGTCGTTGTCTTTTGTCTCGGGTGCATTAGCTGTCAGCACATAGCGTAGCACGTCCTGTTTACCGGGAAAATCGACCAGATATTCGTGCAGCCATACGGCCCAGTTCCGTGACGTGGATATTTTATCTCCTTCCAGATTCAGGAATTCGTTGGCCGGAACATTGTCGGGCAAAATATACGATCCTTCCGCTTTTAGCATGGCAGGGAAAACGATACAATGGAACACGATATTATCTTTTCCAATAAAATGGATCAAACGGGTATCATCATCTTTCCACCATTTCTCCCAGTTGCCATATTTTTCAGGCTGACTGTCACAAAGTTCTTTGGTGTTGGAAATATAGCCGATCGGGGCATCAAACCACACGTAAAGCACTTTACCTTCAGCACCGGGCACGGGGACCGGAATTCCCCAATCCAGGTCGCGGCTTACGGCACGCGGCTGCAGTCCCATATCGAGCCAGCTCTTGCATTGACCGTACACATTTGTTTTCCATTCTTTATGATCTTCCAGTATCCATTTGCGTAACCACGCTTCGTGTTGGTCGAGCGGTAAATACCAGTGTTTGGTTTCACGCATGACCGGTACATTGCCACTGATAGCCGATTTGGGGTTGATCAAATCGGTAGCGTTGAGCGATGTTCCGCAGGCTTCACATTGGTCGCCATAGGCATTTTCATTGCCGCAATGGGGACACTTCCCGGTAATATAGCGGTCGGCAAGGAATTGTTGTGCCGATTCATCGTAATACTGTTCGTTTGTTTTTTCAATAAAACCGCCTTTGCTTTCAATGGTTTTGAAGATGTCGGAAGCCAGTTCACGATGAGTTTTGGAAGTAGTGCGAGAATAAATATCGAATGTAATGCCAAATTCTTCGAAGGATTTTTTGATAATGCCATGGTAGCGATCCACAATGTCCTGCGGTGTGACGCCTTCTTTCTTCGCTTTAATGGTAATAGGCACACCGTGCTCGTCTGATCCTCCGATAAACAGCACTTCTTCGCCCTTCAGACGGAGGTAGCGTACATATATATCAGCGGGAACATAAACACCCGCCAGGTGCCCAATATGAACGGGCCCATTGGCATATGGCAAAGCCGAGGTAACGGTGGTACGTTTGTAGTTAGTCATTCTATGTAATTAGTTAGTCTGTTGAATGGATAATTAATTGATTTAGTTAATCGTTTGCTTAAAAAACCGATCCGCTAAACCGGAGTGCAAAGATACGGACAAATAATTAAATTTCAGATATAACTAAATAAGAAATCAGTGGCTTACGGGGATGTTGCCATTGTTTTAGAATACATAAACTTATTTCATATAAGTCTTGGGGTGTCTCATGCATTGGAAGTTGCAGATTCTGGCATATAACAAAACAAGGCTACTCATTCCTGAATAACCTTGATTATAAGTATACTAAGTTCAAAAAAACCCTGAATACAGAACATTTAATACATTGGAGATAAATTTATTTGCCGACTCACCGCCCATTTTTAAGGGGCGCGCAATTCGAAACTGTAGCATTGGGCAAAGCCGTGCATTGAAACCTACGTTGACGTTAGTCTTTTATTATTTTTTTAACCGCATTTGTTCCGTCGTCGAAATGTAGTTTTAGTAAATAAATATTGGGCGCTAAGCTTTCGATATTGATGGTGCTTGTAAAACGAGTATTGCCTGTTATATTCCGGCCTGTTAAATCGGCTATTTCATACGATTTTATTGAACCGCTGTTACTATAAACCGTGATAGTTTTTTGCGCCGGAGAGGGGTACACTTTTACGAAGGCGTTGAAGGATATATTATCTACGCTCAATACCTGATTTGAAGCCTTCCAGTTTGACGCCAAACTATTATCGGAATTCAGGTCTGTCAGTTCCAGGTAAGAACCGTTACCATCAGCTTCTGTAGGCCAGGGTGAACTGTTGGTATATTCTACGGAATTAATAATATTTCCATAGGCATCGGCAAGTACTAATTTTTGGGATTTATTGGACAGGCTTCTTGTAAACTGTCCAAAAGGTGTGAAACCGTAAAATTGTTTGAATGTAGCTGAACTGCTTGCCAATAGTATTTTCCCATTTGCGGCCACTGTGGAATTGGCCGGGAACTGGTAGCTGATTCCTAATTCCCGGAAATAAATGCCTGTCAGGTCTACAGCCTGGTTCCCATTGTTTGTTATTTCGATATATTCCAGGCTATCGCTAACATAACTGCCGGAAGCAGCCGGATTATAATGAATCTTTGAAATAACCAGTGGAGGCAATGATACGTTTGCACAGTTCTGATAGCTGGTCAGTTTTGTATTTATCCAACTGATTCTGGTTTGCAGCCAGGTTTTTAATGCGCTTACGTTACTCGTATGGTTGCTGATAGTTCCCCATCTGCTTTGTTCTCTCACGGCGGCTTCCGAAACAAGGGCTTCCAGTTGGTCAATCCGGTTCGAAATAACCGTATAATTGAGCGGCATGTTTGCGGCTGTAAGTTCAATCCATCTCTTTGTTAAGTAGCATTTGAAGGTTGCGTTATTGAATAAATCTTTCCAGAAGGTAGCACCTACATTGTCGCCGTTATCAAACTGCCAGACATTGGTAAAGCTTCTTCCCGGGAGTGATAAATCATTTCCGTAAGTCAGATTAAAATCCCACACCGGGCCGGCTCTTAACTTTCCATTCCGGTCTTTATGAAAATAGGTGCTGAATTGATAGGCGTCGACATTGGACGCAAGTTCATTCATGATCATAAAATCGATAAAACTCGGTAGGTCAATCAGGGATGGATAGCCGTTTACGATCGAACTGTTTTGAGCCGTCATGACATTCTTCAGGGCCAGGAACCGGTTGTATATATAGGTATTTTGTTGCGTTGTTATATCCTCCGGTTTGGGGCTTTCGTGGATGAAATCCACCGTGCTCCCGAGATAGGTGTTGAATGACCAGGCTATCGGGTCACCACCGGTCGTTTTATCGCATTTTGTAATATATCCGCCGGTAAGATTGGTGGACGTATTATCGGAAGTTTTCATTTTCACGATATTGATTCTGTTGTCATTGACTTTCAGCTTTTCCATGAAGATATACAACCCTTTGTAATCTCCGTTGACAATCACTTCGCAATAATTCCTTCGGGCTGCATAGTTTCCCAGCTTTTCGGATAATTCGTACGATAGAAAATCCCGTACTAAAGAAGGGTCGAAATCAAGGGAGTTCAATACCCAGTCATTTTCTTTGGGCATGCCTAAGATACTGACATTATTATTTGATGTATTGTCAGCTTTCAGAGTCGTTAATCCGTATGGTTTTTTAGGAAGGGATTGTGAGGTGGAACCTCTTAATTCAATACCGATTCTTCCGCTGTAGTTTAAATAATTTGCGTTGTTTTGATCGGTCAGGTAATTCCGGGTTCCATCGGGGTGGTAGATAATTTTCATCGTGGCTAAGACTTTTGGTTCATCGGGAATTTCTATTGGTTTACCGGTGGAAGGATCGTTGTCGGTAGTAATAATGACGATAGGCAGATTGCTGTCTGTGAAAGTCACTGCTTTTGTTGTAAACGAAAGCACGAATAAAATCATTAAAACTTGTATGTGTCTCATTTTAGGTAGTATTTTTTTTGCGATTTTTAGGTTATTTGTATTTTGTATGCTGCCGAAATGTGTCCGGGTGAACAAAAATCAAGGAGAACGGATCAGTCGCGTTTGTAACTGTATGATAATAAAGATTTTTTATTCCGTGGCAAATGTAAAAATAATTTTCTATAAATTAACATCAAAACGAATATATTTCAAAACAAATAAAGACTTCTTGCCCCAAAACAATTTTCTTTCTTCTTTTCTTCAACAAATAATTGAGAAATGAAATAATACAAAAATACAATATCATTTTTTCCTTGTTTGTTAACGATATTGTTGCACAACTCTGAGAAAGGGGGAATTTTTCCGGTTGTCAGTTTTGTTTCCATAACCTTAGCACCCACAATAGTAATCATCTAAAGTTTTGCAGGAGTTTAAACTCAGACTAATTCTACTTTACTAAATTAAAACAAAACAAATAATTCAAACCACAGTAGGCACAATAGGACACAAAAACATACTGAAAAAGAACACAATAAAAAAATACATATCGGTATTTTAGGAGTATAAACTCAGGAAGATGGATAAAAATACTATTTCTAATGTGAACTAATGTGTCTATTGTGGTTTGTTCTTTATTTTGGTAAAGTAGAACTAAAAGTGGGATAAAGTTCTGTGTATTCTATCAACTCCCCATATTTGAATGAGGTTACGTCATCTGGTAAAAAAAACGAACCAACCATTTTTAGGGCATTCTCTTGCTTGTTTTTAATGCTATCAACATTGCAGTTGTATTGCTTTTCATATTGTTCGTTGCCAGGCATTCGTTCTCCTTTAATTCATCACTGTCTGTTTCACATAGCTCCAATAGAAGATTGATTCATTCAAGGATAACGATATTCAACCGTTGCCACAAGGTGAATCCCAACAGATTTAGTTGTGTTTCCTTACACAGTTCTCCCGTCGTTTAACAGGGATCCTTTCTCCTACCAGGCTGTGCAGAACCTCCCGGGAAACTCCTGGGAGGGGCCTTATATAATACATATATAATACATATATAATACTTATATGATACATATTCAAAACATATTTATATAGATACATATTATCTATGTATTGTCTATGTATTTCCAATCTATTTAGTAACTTTTTTATAAGTCCTTTTTGCGGAGGTTTACAGGAGGTTTACAGGAGGTAGGTAGCGTGTAGAGTTACCGGTGTATAGCTTTATCGTGCATCAGATGACCGGATAGAAATTCAGGTCTCTATCTCTTTCATAATCCGGCGATGTAAAGATCGGTTCTAAGAGGATTGTAATTATCTAAACTACTCAACATTAGGTCCTGATTTTGTTTCCATAAAAGGAGTGTCCTGGTGATTTTACTGCGAAACTTTAATACTACTTTACTAAATTAAAACAAAACAACTAATTCAAACCACAATAGTCACAATAGAACACAAAAACAAAATAAAAAAGAACATAATTTTAAAATACCGATCTGTATTTTAAGATTATAAACTCAGGAAGATGG
>JAUZOM010000205.1 GCA_030706465.1 Bacteroidota bacterium
ATTAATGTTGCAAAGCAATTAGGAATAAAGTTTCGTATCATCACGAATTACGATGTCGTTAAGGCAATAGTTGATTTTGCACAAAAAGAAAATATAACGCACATCATTGTTGGAAAACCAAGAGTACGAAACCTCTATTCGATGCTCAGGCTTGAGAACTTTGCCAACAAACTTATCCGATATAGCGGAAACATTGATGTTTATATTCTGGGCTCTGATAGCCAGGCAAAAGATCACTTCAAGCAAAAAGTTTCAGTGCCTGCATTTACATCTAATATTCGTCAATATTTCATCATAAATATTTTTGTCATTTTAACAGCCATCATCTGTTTTCTGGTTAAGGATTTGATTGGATATCAGGTTGTTTCTTTCGTTTTGTTGTTTTTGGTGTCGATCCTTGCCTTATTTTACGGTACAGGCCCGATATTACTGGCGGCAACCATGAGTGCCCTCATTTGGGATTATTTTTTCATACCGCCTCATTTTACCCTGCATGTCGAAAGACCTGTGGATATGCTTATGCTTGTTATGTTCTTTATCATTGCATTAATGAATGGCATATTGACTTCAAGGGTTCGACGGCAGGAGAAGAAAATCAGGATCCGTGAAGAAAGAACCCATGCACTTTATCAACTAACCAGAGAATTATCTCAAGCGCCAGGAATTGATGAGGTCACTAAATTAGCGGTCAGATATATTCGAAAATTTTTCACATTGGATTGTGCCATCATCCTTAAAAATGAGTTCAATGAACTCGAAAATAACATCAGGCACGATACCAACATTAAACTTTCAAAAAACGATTTGAGCATTGCGGCATGGGTATATCGACATGCCGCAAAAGCGGGTAAAAACACCGATACTTTGCCTTCATCCGATTATACCTTTTACCCGTTAAAGGGGGATAATAATATGGGGGTAGTTGTGGTGAAACATTTTGACTTATTTACCCAAGGCGAAGAACAATTTTGGGAGTCGTTTCTTTCACAGATATCCGGTAGATATGAGCGAGAGTTTTTAAGGACGGCTGCCCGAAAAGCTTATCTACTCAATGAATCGGATAAACTTTACAAGACCCTTTTTAATTCTATTTCGCACGAATTGCGAATTCCAGTAGCAACCATTATGGGGGCTTCAGATACGCTTTTATCTCAAAACTATCCGGACGATACGAAATTGAAATTGTATTCTGAAATAAATACTGCATCGATAAGGCTCAATAGATTGATTGAAAACTTGTTAAATATGTCGCGCCTTGAATCAGGCCGCATAACCCCACGCATGGATTGGTGTGATGTACATGATTTGGCAAATAAAGTGGCGGATAATCTTAAAGAAGAGTTACAACCTTTTAAATTGGCTACAGTAATCCCGGCAGATATGCCTTTGGTTTACCTCGATTTTGGACTTATTGAACAAGTTTTGCATAATCTGGTTTTGAATGCAACACAGAACGCTCCCTCAGGAACCAACATACGACTCAAGTTCTTTTATGACCAGGAAACGCTAACCATGCAAGTGATGGATAGGGGGAAAGGGTTTAAACCATCCGAATTAGGTGAGATTTTTAATAAATTCTATCGTGGTAAAGATGCAAAGGCAGGAGGTACGGGATTAGGCTTATCCATTGTGAAAGGGTTTGTTGAAGCACACGGAGGAACCGTAATTGCTGGAAACCGCCAGAATGGTGGAGCAATATTTACGATTAAAATTCCTGTAAAAATTTCCGAAATGAACCAGTTTGATAAGCAAGATGAATAAATGATAACTTCAGGCTCCATTTTAATAATTGATGACGAAGTTCAAATCCGTCGTTTGCTTGAAATAACGCTTTCGGCAAATGGTTATAAAATATTGGAAGCTTCTACCGGTAAGGAAGGACTGGTTCAAGCTGCTACGGGGCAGCCTATGCTGATCATTCTCGATTTGGGTTTACCCGATAACGATGGCATTGAAATTTTAAAAAAGCTTCGTGAATGGTTTCAGAAACCGATTATTATTTTATCGGTTCGCAATTCAGAAGATGATATCATTAATGCTCTCGATAATGGTGCCAACGATTACCTCATTAAACCTTTCAGGACGGGCGAATTATTGGCACGTATCCGCGTTGCCATTCGTCAGAGTCAGACTACTTCTGAAACCCCCAGTTTATCCTTTGGTTCTTTAACTATAGACTTAGCCAATCATCTGGCACGTAAAAACAATGAGATTATAAAACTTACCTCTACCGAATTTTCACTTTTAGCCTTGTTGGCCAAAAATGAAGGTCGGGTATTGACACATCAATATATTTTAAAAGAAATCTGGGGGATGGGCTACATTGAGCAAACCCAATATTTGAGGGTATTCATTGCACAGTTACGGAAAAAAGTGGAAGACGATCCTGCCAAACCACAGTTGTTAAATACCGAATCGGGGATTGGGTATCGTTTTGGAAGTTGAAACCAGATCATTCTTGTATTTACCTAATTCTTGCGTACGTTCGATTCATGGAACGTGATGTGTTTATTATTAACATGTTACAATATTAACAAACTTCTTACTCTTTTTTGTAACTTTTAACTTAAAAGGTCGTCTACAAATACTAGTATACTTAACTGCTCATTGTATTAATTCACTACCTGCGTTCGCAACTACTCTTTTAAAAACGTTCACTAAAAATTAATAACAATGAAAACTATTCTTTTATTTATCAGTTTGTTGCTGCTAATAGACGGTGGCATGGTGAATGCAAAATCCACATTTACCAAAAGAACAAAAGAGAACAATTTAGTTCGGATGACAAAAACCATTGCTAATGCAAATGGACTTAATTTTGCGATGGGTGTTTATGTCTTAAATGCCAAAGGTGTTGCGAATGGATCTCAGATAGCACTTCGTCAAGGCGACATTATCTTAGCTGTAAATGGACGGGAAGTAAACGGTCCTAATGAAGTATCTCCGGAAAAGATAGCCAGAGAGCCGGGCGAAATTGTTAATTACAAAATTTGGCGTGATAAAAAAGTTCACTTCCTTAATCTGAGGAAACCGACAACTTCGGATATTGAGAATTCAGAGCAATTCGAAGTGATTTATGATGAAGTGCCTTTCTTTTCAGGGGCGATCCGCTGTATAGTTACTAAACCCAAGGGTATTGTAAAAGCTCCGGCCATATTGCTTGTGCAAAGCGGAACATCCGGATCGGTTTGCAACGTTCCTGCGGAAAATTTGTATCGCAAGTTAACAGACAATCTGACCCAAAGGGGATATGTTTGTATGCGTGTTGAGAGGGTGGGCATTGGTGAAAACTTTGACCAATTGGCGAGTGACCAGGTCGATATATTACTGGAAACGCTTGCTTTTGAAAAGGCTTTGCACCAGTTGAAAGGTTATAAGTTTGTCGATTCTACTCAAACTTTTTTATTTGGTCATTGCACGGGTGGAAAAATCTGTTCTTTACTTGCTGCACGGACCCCCGTTAAAGGTGTAATTGTCTACGGGACATGTTTTCATCCGACTTCAGAAGCCCTCAATAATATGTTGTGGCATAAGTTGATGAATAGTAAAATCACCCCGCTCCAGGCAACGAATATAATGGAGGAATGCCGTTACATAATAGATGGCATTCTGGTAAAAAAGATGACGCCTACTGCTTTTGCTGAAATAAATCCGGAATTGACTGCAGTCATGCGAAAAATGTTTAACTGGAAAGGCGGTGATAACTTTCTGGGCAGAAATATCATGTATACCCATTCGGTAGAAAAAATGGATAACTGGATTTATTTGAGACATATGAATACAAATATGTTGGCTATCCATGGAACTGCAGATTCAGAATTGACAGAAAGTGGGATGGTTATGGAAATGGTAGATGCCGCTAATTACTATCGACCAGGGAAAGCTACGATGGTAGAGATTCCAAAGGCGGATCACAACTTTGCAAAAGTCGGTTCATTAAAGAAAAGCCTTGATTTGCAAAAATCGAAAGATTATGCAATAATTGCATCGTTAGTATTTGATAATGAAATTGTCAATTCAGTTGATGATTGGATAAAGCAAATTAATTCCTGATTACACTCTTTTTTCAAAGTTGGGGGTAATGAATTTAAAGTTGGAGGCAAGGGGGTGTTTCATAATTCAGAGACATCCTCTTGCCTTTATATCTTTTTAATCTTCTGTCCAAGTCATAATCAATAAACGGAATGGTTTACCCAAAAGCAAAATCGACTTTGATTTTGCGTTATAACATACATATTATATCCCATTGCCATTACGACAACGCAAAAAAGGATATCTCATAAAGTTGAGACACCCTCTTTTTGAAATTGTAATCTAACCATAAGCTCTATTAATGAACGCCTGTGATTATTCTTGAATTTAGTGTTGGGTTGGAGCCGTGGGTGTTGGCTCTGGAACCACAGGATGTGATTCCGGTTCAGATCTTATTGTCTTCTTTAGCATGTTTCCAAAAACCAGATTCAGACCTAGTTGCGCATTGATCGTTTGCGTCTTTTGAATTTGCATTGGCGCTATGACATTATCCACTACGCCATATATTTGCAATGGCCCCAGATTAAATGCCAGGCCGGCTCCAATATTGGTAAGTGACCGGTCAATATAAGAATAGGTAATAGTACCGCTTAAGATTCGGCCAAATTGATGATTCAAGGAGAGCGTCACGGAAGGGTTATAACTGCCTGCAAAAAACTCGTTCCGAATAACAATGCCTGCAAGGTTTCGATTATCGAGCTGCCAGGTCGCGCCAATGTTTACTCTTTTTACAAGGCTTGTTTTGAATGAATTATGCAATTCTTTGACTTTGAATTTATCCTTGATCGTATCGCCTAAATTCGCAAAAGTAGAATCAATGTTGCTGTTTTTACTAAACAGATTATCAACATTTAATCCGTTAAAGGTGAAGTTATTATTGGCTACTGAACTGACATAATTGGTAACTTTCTCCTTCCATGTAATGCTGCCTATATCCAGGATACTGGCATTGACAGATAGTTTATCGTTCACTTTATATTCACCTCCCAGGTCTAAAGCAACACCGGGATTTTTAAACATTCCACGCGGATCAAATATTTCATCACCATTATCCTTGTGCTTTGTAGCATAAGCTAAATCAAGATGTACATCCGAAACAACGGATAAGGCATAAGTGACCGGATCTGTCGTTAATGTGATCTTTGAGTTTTCCGAATTGATTGCAGCATCACCCCACAAATATTTAAGCCGTGCACCAACTTTGAGTTTTGAATTGATCTCCCTGGCAAATCCAATCCCTGCTTCAGTATAAGCAATGCCGTAAATTTTTGCTCCGCTTATCTCAACTGTCTTGCCGATGAAAGGGGCATTTCCATTGATCAGCAATGACATCAGGTCCTTTGTATAATGAAAATTGAAAGAGGCTCGTACGCCCAATGAAAAGCTGATATAATTCTTACCTGCTTTAAAACCAAGTGCAAAAGCATCTTCCGAAGCCGTGAAACCTACATCGTTATTATTTCCAATGGCTTTAAGCAGTTTATTCTGATCGAATACAAGCGAATCATCCGCTCTTTTGGTGACAACATCATTATAGCTGAATCCACTGTTGTGATAAGCCCCATAAACGGTTTGAAAAGGGGGAATGGTTAAATAAAATTTAAAACCGGGCATGAAAGCAGGGTTGCCATATGAGGATTCAGGGACTTGTTGCATGTAATACATTGAGCGCTCATTCTGTGCATTCAAATTCGCGATCATTAACGCCTGTGCCATTATCAGCACGACTATGTTTTTAAAATAGCTGGTTTTCATGGTTTACAGGATTAATTGGATTGTAAGTTTGCTTTAGCACGTACGGCAATCTTGGTGTCAAAATAATAGCTGTCGTAAATCTTAACCGGGCCGCTATTCGGGGTGTTAAGCACAAGCTTTAGGATTATCTTTTTGGCATATTTTATTTTATTGATCCTTGCCTGATCATAGATGATATCGGGGAACTGATATGAAGTAGGGGTGATGGTCTTGTAATCAGGTGCCCCACTTGCAGTTGCCGGTTTGAGAAAGTCGGGCAGCGGGTCTGTGAACATGGCATCGAGGACATTGTAATTATTATCCGTGAAATATGCCTGCAGTTTTACTCCAATAGGAAATCCATTGGTTGTATTGATCCTGAAAGCCAAACTTTCAAGTTTGGTAATATCCTTTAGATCAAAATCCAATGTGTCCTGGAACGTAAAGTTTTGGATGCTGGCAAAGAAATTCAACATGATATTCATGTTTGCCGTCATCATACTCTTATCCGTCACAAAGTTAAGATTGCCGGGGCCACTGGGATTCGTTTGTGCATTGGCAACCATTACAATTTTATTGGGGTAAATGTTAAAAGCGTCGGTAATATTTGGATTTGTGGAGGTAACAGTCGTCGTTTTCGTAGTTCCTATGGCAGTTGACGCTGCGATATCGAAAGTGTTTGGAGTCGTTGATCCAAATAAATAAATGGGAACATCATGCGGGGTGTTGACGTCAGAATGGGCATTAAACGTGGTTGCGGTATATCTGACCGGCAATCCGAAACTGTTAGCAACAGAAAGATTGAGGTTAATAGCGCCAGGCGAGAATTGAAAACCTGTCCCCAGGTTCCCTTTGAAAGTAGAAAAATCAAAAGTCTGACTTAAGTTTGAAGTGAATTGCCCCAGGTTGCCATACATGCTTGAAAACTGTAAATTGGTTATACTGACAGGCATATTCAATGTATAATTGGCAAGAGTCGG
>JAUZOM010000206.1 GCA_030706465.1 Bacteroidota bacterium
AAAGATAATTGATTCTGAGCCATAGCACTGTCTGTATATTAACAAACTATTGCACTATTGTAACATAAATTCATTAGAATAATTACAATTTTATTTTTTCTAAAATAATCGTAAAAACACAGATCCTGACTAACTGTCCGGACAAGGGATTTCTTTAACGATCAAGCTGGTTTGTCAATTTAGTGCATGCTATAATTCCTCCTCTTCCCGTATCAACTCATCTGCCGGATTTATAGGCCCGCTCCTCCCCTTTTGCGGGATGTAATATTTTGGCTATATCTATCCAGCTCTTAGAACAACACTCATCCGGACGTTTATTCTTCATTTTTAGCCGGTTCATCTACCACTTTTCATTTTATCTTAATTAATTTCAAGTTAGGAGAACTAACTGTTGCCAGAATATTATCCACCCTTTTCCTACCTTCTCTGTTCGCTGTTGGTTTTAGGTCTATTCGGTGTCTATTCGTAGATGCTGCTTAGATATTACTTAGATGTTACTTAGATGTTATATAGATGTCATATATTATTAAAAGGTTATGACATCTATATGATATGATAGAGTGAACTGACTAAAAATTGTATCAATACCTAAAACCAGTGGAGAAACCACAGAGAAAGGACAGAGAAACAAACCGGCGAAAGAGGGGGATTAAGCAAAACACGATAGTGTTGTCTTGTTGAATAAAAATTCAACAAGACAACACTATCGTGTCCCGGCTATTCATCCCGGAGTGCAGCTAAATTGGAATACACAGAAGCGAGGAACAATCCGGAAAGTACCGGGAGGATAATAAAAGCTGTTTATCCGGTAAATAACAAATCAATATCAATGTCGTTCAGATAGAAATTTGAATGCGGATTAAACGGATACAAATAAGGCGGATCATCGCTGATTTTATGTTTTTATTCGTATTTTTTATCTGTGTTTTAAAATTCGCATTATCAACGTACTATTTTTCAGTTGCATAACTAAACGATATTGGAATCAATCTATTGATTTATGGATATTCAAATTAAAATACGGTTGAACCAAATCGAATAATTGAAAGCAGCCTGCTGTTGGTAATTTTGATATTAATTTAAAGCCCGGATGATAAATAAACAACAAACCTGTATATTTGCAGGAGTAAATTTAAAGAATAAATTTCCCTTACCAAAAAATCAGGCCATGCAAGACATATCAGATTTCACGAAGGACCACACGCCAACGATTTCCACTAACATGCAACATTTTATCACAGCATTGGTGACGGACGTCGTAATTCATCCCGGAAATTTCGAAAGCGGCAAAAAGCAGCTGAAAGCCTATTGCGAGCAGGGAAAAGTCAGTTATACTGTAATGGAACACAATCTGAGTCTGTTTTTTGGATTGCTTGAAGATTATCGCACTACAAATACTTTTACTTTCTATAAGTTTCTGAAATTACAAGCCCGGTTCTGTTTTATCGATGAACAAACATTCGGATCATTAGTTTCCCCGCCAGATGATAACAGGCAGGTAGAAAAACAGCATTCGGGCACTTCCGGTATAACATCCTGCAGCAGTTCCTCCTCGCATCACGGTGGCATGGTGGGTGGTCCTATAATCGGATTATAATAAAAATGCCATGGAACATCTCTCCTACCCGGCCTTCCACGTTTTATGGACAAAGCCTTCCGATGCAACAGGCAGGTTTTCCGGTATGAACAAGGCCGAAATACTCACCATGATCATTTCGGCTTTGATGTGGCAAAAGTATAACGGGACAATAAAACTTTATACCGATAACCGGGGGTATCAATTTATCAAAGAACAGAATTTGCTAAGCTTATGGGATGGCGGCATTGATACGGACGTACTTGAAAGCAACAGGTATCCGATTAATCCGGAAGTATTCTGGGCGGCAGGCAAACTGATCGCCCTGGAAGCCCAGGATGCCCCGTGCGTTATGCTCGATACGGATCTTATCGTTATGCGCTCACTCCACGACCTGTTGCGCGGGACTTCCATTACAGCGCTACATGCCGAGAATCCGGAACCGGAGGTTTACCTGGAACCTTCCTTATTAAAATGCCCCAAGGATTTTAAATTCCCTGAATCGTACAATTGGGATGTATGGCCATCGAACACCGCCTTTCTGTATATCCGGGAGGAGTCGTTTAAGAAGTTCTACCTGAACGAAGCAAAACGGTTTATGTTTCATAATACGGAGCAACCGGCGGAAGCAGTTTCTCAAATGGTCTTTGCCGAACAGCGGATGCTCTCGATCTGTGCCGAGCAAAAGAGAGTGGCTATAAATTATTTATTAACCGATCCTTTTTCTTCATCGAATAATACGGTAATCCATCTTTGGGGATTTAAAAACCTGTTACGGCAAAACGACAAGATACAAGCAATTTATTCGAGCCAGCTCATCAAAAGCGTGGAAAACGAGCTATCGACGAATGTATTTTTTAATGATTACATAGAAAAACATCCCTGCGTGTGCTAACGAGTAAAGCCGGACAGGAAGGCAATAACGAGTCTTACCAGGGATGCAATTTAGCCCGAAAGATGGGAAAAGCACACATACGACATCTTGTTTTATTGGTAATTCCAACATAAAACACCCGGCTATATTGAAACTACTCCTATAGCAGGAATATCAAGACTCTTAAAACCGGTAATTGCGTTTTTATCTTTATATTTTTTAAATCAATGCAGGACAACAAACAATAAAATTATTAACTTTGGACTTCGTTTAGGTACCTGGTATCGGATTACCGGTTGCTAATAGTTTATTACTTACGAATTTCAACTAAAAACAGGTTTGATATGAGACGATTATTCATTTTTTACAGCTTACTTTTTTTAGGGATGGGGTGTTTTGGCCAATCGAATGCGGCCTTAGTTTCACCTTCATCGAACCTGCCTGTTTCACAAAAAGTTACAAAAGACAGTTTAAAGACAAAAGCGGGTCCTGCTAAACGGATGCATAAGAAAATAATTATGTCGCTCGATACGCTTACGTTGAGTGATTACACTTTAAGTATCGAGCGTGTAAATGATAATTTGAATTCAATAGGGGATAGTGCCAAGCTGGGATATGATGTAAAGAACATTAACCATCGGATTGACGCCATGACCAAAGAAGTCAAGCAGATCCGGCTGAGTATGAAAGGCCGGCAAACCGGGATTCATCTAAAAAACCTATATCTCTACCAGAGTTTTACCTCCAAGTTGGATGACGAAACCGACCTCATACAAGCCCAGTTGAATCATATATACCACCGGGTCTATCACGCCAAGCAACATCTGAAAAAAGTATTGTCGGATTCTGTTTTCCGTAAGTTGTATGCCGACAAGGAGCTTCGGACAACCTTTGATGATAAGCTGATCCGGTTGGAATGGAAATGGAACCGGACGGACAGTGTGACAAAAGCCAATGTGGATACGCTGAATGCAATGAAAGTCAGGCTGTCGGACAACGGGCTGGACTTGGCAAACATGTTGAGTATGATGGATAAAAGGCTGGACCGGACAGTACCTAAACTATTCGGACCGGAAGTAAATTGTCTTTGGGAACCGGAAAGAAAGGATACCATTCCTCAGAAAACGGACCGAAAAACGATAAGCATAATCAGCGCCGAACAAAAAGCCATTAGTTTTTACATCGATCAAACCTGGGGAGAACGTGGAATCGTGTTCGTATTGGCCATTGTCCTTTTCCTGTGGTTATTCCTCAAACGGAAGCTTCTAAAGACTCTCAGGGTACAAAAGGATTCTTACGACTATTTACATCTTCAATACCTGAATGCTCATCCCTTGTCATCACTGATCGTTTTATTGCTTTGCCTGATGCCTTTTTTCGATGCCTATGCTCCCACTTCGTATATTTCCATTGAATATATCCTGTTGCTCTTAGCTTCGACCCTGATCTTTTTCAAGACCTGCCATCGCACATTCCTGTTTAACTGGGTAGCCTTGGTTATCTTGTTTGTGGCCGATATCGTTGCTCATTTTTTAATAGATCCGACATTTATTGAAAGGTTGTTGCTATTGGCTATACAGGCAGGTATCATCTTTTTCTCCGTCCGTTTATACAGGAGGTTGACGAAAGAAACACCTTTTTACGGATTATTAAAACCCGCTTTCCTGATCGGGATATTATCAGCGAGCCTGGGAATCATCTATAATTTGTTTGGACGTTTTTCCCTGTCGGGTATGTTGGGAATAGCCGCTATTTTTGCGGTAACGCAGGCTCTTGTGTTAACGATATTTATCCAGGTGATTATTGAAATTATTCTGATCCAGTTACAAAGCAGCCGAACCAAGAAAGGCGTTACCAAGCCTTTCGACACGATGGTGGTCATTGGCAAAATCAAAATGCCGTTATTGATTATCGCCGTGATTGTGTGGTGTACCATGTTTACGTCCAATTTAAACGTGTATCATTATATCAGCAATGTGATAGTGAATGCATTGACCTGCACAAGAACCATCGGCAGCATCTCCTTCCAGTTGACGAGCGTGATATTGTTTTTCGTGATTATCTGGTTTGCACATATCCTGCAACGGTTATTAAGCTTTTTATTCGGAGAGACAGGGAGCGAAGCAGAGGATCTGACCATGGAATCCAAAGGACAGCACTCCCGCCTGATGATTCTCCGGTTGCTGGTATTGATCGGTGGTTACCTGCTGGCAATCGCAGCATCGGGGTTGCCGATAGACAAACTGACTTTCTTACTGGGAGCTTTGGGTGTAGGTATCGGTATGGGCTTGCAAAATATAGTCAACAATTTTGTTTCAGGCATTATCCTGATCTTTGATGGTTCGTTGCAGATAGGTGATGAAATAGAAGTCAGCGGACAGGCCGGCAAAGTAAAAGAATTAGGATTACGGGCCAGCACACTGAGTACTCCCGACGGCGCTGAAGTAATCATCCCGAACGGAAATATCCTGTCCCAAAACATTGTAAACTGGACGTTCAGCAATGACGAAAAGCGGGTTATCCTAACGTTTTCCTTATCGGGAAAAGAGTTGGATGCCAATGTAATGAATGAAGTGATAAATGATACCATCAAGAATATACCGAATGTAATCTCAAGGAAAAAACCGGTGATACTCTATACCAAAGTAACACCGGAAAGCTGCACCATCACCGTTCGGTTCTGGAGTACGATCAGTCATTTCGATCTGGTGAAAAGTGAAGCTATGCAACAACTTAGTGCCGCATTTCAGGCAAAGAAAATAGGATTTGAATAATATGAAAACTGCCCTCCTGCTTATCGACCTCCAGAATGATTATTTTAAAGGAGGTACCATGACCCTGGTAAATGCGGAACAAGCCTGTGAAAATGCCCGGCTTGCGTTAGATTACTTCCGGAAAATGCATCTGCCGGTCATTTATATCCAACACGTTGCCACTAAACCGGATGCAACATTCTTTTTACCGGATACGGCCGGGGCTGAGATATACCATCGGGTTACTCCTGCCGGCCAGGAAAAAGTGATTGTAAAACATTTTCCCAACAGTTTCCGGGAAACGGAGTTGCTCAGGTTCTTGCTGGAGAATGGCATTACGGATCTGGTTATTTGCGGCATGATGACTCACATGTGCATAGACGCAACCACCCGGGCCGCCAAGGACCTTGGATTCAACTGCACCCTGCTTGGCGATGCCTGTGCCACAAAGGACCTTGGAATAAGTGGGCATACCGTGAAGGCCAGCGATGTACAGACAGCCTTTCTGGCCGCATTAAACTCCACTTATTCGACAGTTACTACGACAAAAGAATTTTTAGATTCCTGTTTTTAAATCTGGAACCAGCTATTTGTTTATCAAATAAAAATACAGCATTTTTAATGTTGTATTTTTTTTGATCTCTCACCCCGCCTTTCCCTAAAAAAACGGAGCATCGTGATAATAAATGTACGGTCATAAAAAACATAAGCAGGTGGAATAACTGAATCTCCTGCTTTATACACCTCGACAATCTCTGTCGACTATTGATCTGGCACCCGGTCATCGGACGAAGTTGGAGGGGTGTTGAAGTCGACCCTTCACCGGATTTCTACTCGTTGACAGATGTTGTTTCATTTCTGGTCCTTCCTCCCCAGGTAGTATCCTCTTACTTCAGTCTTCCTTCAGCCGAGGTTCATTCTCTGTATGGAGACAGTTCAACGGGAGTATAGAGAAGGTTTCGAGGGGGTTCAGTTAGGTCTACCTCATTGAACCCTCACTGAACCCCCTCAATACCTAAACTAAAATAAGACTGCACCCAGACTAAGGATATCTCCAGCGAAGTGTGTCAGTTGACTGGGAAGACTCCCTCTTTTGAAACGGGAAACCTTATTTTTCTTTTGCCTTTCCCTTCGTTGAGAATTGAACATCCTAAAAATCTTCCCTTATTCCCTTTCTATGAAGAAGTAGAATAATAGAGGGCACTTTGTACTTCCGATTACTTAGAAGAACTTTACACATAATTTTTTATCGAAGCAATGTTGGTTCGGTTATCTTCTGTATTTTCAATTGGAAGGGGATATCTTATCATTTCAGCATGCAGCAAAATGATGCAGAGGTTTATTCAGCAAAATTTAAGTAACTACATTGAAGTTAAGTTCAGGCCCGTTTCCCTAAACTTATTTAAAGATGCCCCGATAAATTGCTTTGGGCAAACATTTGCCGGAACACTGATGTTTAATAATTTATATAGAATGAATCTACACAGAATAATTGACCGCTT
>JAUZOM010000207.1 GCA_030706465.1 Bacteroidota bacterium
ATTCCCAGGGCGTATGAATATGCCTGGAATGATGAATTCATTGCAGCCAATGGTTTTGCCGAAACTATGAAAAGCGGTGTAAGCGGAGTGGCTGCTAAGCTTAATACACAAACCCGGGGAAAAGCTATTGTAGTGTACAATTCGGTAGCCAAAACTCGTGAGGATATAGTGACCGCCGAGCTGGAATATCCGGTTCTGCCTTCTTCTGTGGCTGTCTTTGATAAAGACGGCAAGGAAACTCCTTCACAGGTAATTGATAAAAAAGGAACTAAATTGACTGTTATTTTCCGCGCCCAGGTGCCTTCCTCCGGAATGGCTGTTTACGATGTGCGGGAAGTTGCTTCCGGCAATACATTATCATCCCTTGCTGTTACGAAAAGCTCCTTGGAAAATGACTATTACAAAGTCAGGTTTGCTACAAATGGCGATATTGAGAGTATCTGGGATAAAAAAGCGTCAAAGGAGATCCTGTCGAAACCGGCCCGCCTGGAATTTCAACAAGAACGACCGAATGAATGGCCGGCCTGGAATATGGACTGGAAAGACCGTCAAAAAGCTCCGTTTGATTTCATGAATAAAGAAGCTGAACTGAAGATCGTTGAACAGGGTCCGGTGCGTGTAACCTTAGAGGTAAAACGTAAAGGACAAAATTCCGAAATAACACAACTCTTCAGCCTGGCAGCCGGTGATGCCGGAAAGCGATTGGAAGTAACCAATAAAATTGATTGGCAGTCGCGTGAGGTTAGCCTGAAAGCTGCTTTCCCACTGACTGTTTCGAATGAAAATGCTACCTATAATTTAGGAGTAGGCACTATTTTAAGGGGGAACAATAATGAAAAGAAATTCGAAGTCCCGTCCAAAGAGTGGTTCGATTTAACCGATAAAACCGGGAAATATGGAGTTTCTATCCTGGAAGATTGCAAATACGGTTCAGATAAACCGGACAACAATACCTTGCGACTCACCTTGCTGTATACGCCTAAAGCTACAGCCTTTGATGGATCGTTTATCTACCAAAGCACCCAGGATTGGGGAATTCATGATTTCAAATATGCCGTGTATGGACACACCGGCAATTGGAGTAAAGCTGAATCACCCTGGCAGGCTAAGTTCTTCAATCAACCTCTCGTGGCATTCGAATCCCCCAAACATACAGGTGAATTGGGGCAATCTTTCTCCATGCTAACCATCAACAATCCACAAGCAGGATTGATGGCATTCAAAAAAATGGAACAAGGGGATTATTATCTGGTTCGTGTGAATGAGCTTTCAGGAAAAGATTTGAAAAATGTGAAACTCACTTTCCCTTCCAACGTTTTAGATGCTTACGAAGTGAACGGACAGGAAAAGAAAATAGGAACTGCAGCAGTGAATAATAGCACACTGACATTCGATTTAAGCCACTATACCATTCGAAGTTATGCTGTTAAACTGCAAACGGCAACTGTTGCACCTGAGTCCCTGGTCCAGGCTCCGGTAGAGCTCCCTTATAATGCAGATGTTATTAGTTTTGATGATAACAGGGATGATGGCAACTTTAATGATGGTCAGTCAATTCCGGCTGAGTTGCTCCCTGCAGTGATTGAAAGTGAAGATGTCCGTTTTGAGGTGAATCACAAAACAGATGGCGAAAATAATTCAGTCGCTTGTGCTGGACAAACCATCACTTTACCTCAGGGTAATTACACTAAACTCTATTTGCTGGCCGCCGCAAACAATGATACACAAGCTGATTTTTCAGTCGGTGGACAAACGGAATCACTCAGAATACAAAAATGGACAGGGAAAGTCGGTCGGTTCTATAACAGGATCTTAAGCCGCGATGAGAATTCTGTAGTGGAGATGCAGAGTCCTTACGTAAAATCCGATAATATTGCCTGGTTTGCTTCACATGTACACAACGGGTATCCTTCAAAGAATGAGGCTTATCAATATTGCTATCTGTATAAATATGAATTGGCGATTCCTGCCGGAGCCAAGACGTTGACGTTACCAGATAATAAGAGTATCAAATTATTAGGCCTAACAGTGGCTGCACCTCATGCCGATAATGTGAAACCTTTGCAGCCGCTTTATGATAATTTTAAAGGGAATCCGGAGTTTAAACTCAGAGCAGCGAAATAATAAGAGAATCGGTTTATAAAAGAAGAGAGTTATGAATTTAATTTCATAACTCTCTTCTTTTATCCAGATGTTTGGTCTCGAACTATAACAATACAAACTGAACTTTATTAAAGTGAAGCGTTATTATTTTTCTAGTCAATCCAAATATTGGCTACAATTATTTTGTCCCAAATGCGGAGAATTGGTTTGATTTATTGACCGGTAGCCTTACAATTACAGCAACTTTTCCATCAAATGCATGATTCTTTGGAATAATTGGCCTTACTTTATAGTATTGGATTTTTCCATACGTTGTTATTGTTTATTTATTTCTGATTCCGGTATTCCTTCGGGGTAAGGTGATATTTCTTTGCAAACTCGCGGTAGAAATAGGCTTTGTTGTTGAACCCGCAGACGTACATGATTTCCTGAACTGTTTTGTTGGTAGATTTAAGAAGCTTCTCGGCGTGTTTTAAGCGGATGGACCGGATGTATTCGGTTGGGGTTTGGCCGATAAGTTCTTTCATTTTCCTGTATAGTTGCATTTTGCTGAGTGCTGTTTCGCTTGCGATGAAATCGAGTGAGAGTGACTCATTGTCCATTTGTTGGTGAATGATTCCGGTGATATGCAACATCAATTCTTTGTCTTCTTTATGAATCAACTTTCCTTCGTATTGCTCCAGAGCGGCATAGGTTGACTCGCTGTAATCCAGAATGGCTTTATTGCGATGTAGCAGGCTTTCGATGATGGCTTCCAGATGACGTGGATGGAATGGCTTGCTCAGGTAGGTATCGGCCCCTATTTCAAGTCCTTCAATCTGGCTTTCCACCGAGCTCTTCGAGGACAACAAGATGATGGGAATATGGCGGGTAAGTTCCTGCCCCTTCATTATTTTGATAAATTCAATACCGTTCATTACCGGCATGATGATATCGCAAATAATGAGCATTGGCATACGCATGCGCATGAGTTCAATGGCTTCACTTCCGTTGGCAGCCTGGGCAATTTCATACTTCGAGCCTAAGAAATCGCAGAGCAATTCGCGTATATCGTTTTCGTCATCTATAATCAGAATCAGGCCTTCTTTGAGTTTATCGGGGGTAGAGACCTGCATTTTGTTTTGCGTTTCTGTCTTCTTTAGCTCTACCGGATGAATAAGGACAGCTTGGGATTCATGCACTTTGGGAGGAGCCGATTCATCAATTTCCTGCTCGGGCAGGCTTACCACAAAGCTGGTAAACGAGTCTCCATCACTTTCGACCATGATATCTCCATGCAGCACTTCCACGATATTTTTACACAGGGCCAGTCCAATGCCGTTGCGTGTTTCAATTCCTTTGGATACCTGCCTTTCGAATCGTTCCAGTACTTCAAACCGGTCGAAGATGGTTTGCTGGTACATCGGCTTTATCCCGACACCGGTGTTGGTGATCTGAATCATTAACCGGGTGTCCCTTATTTCTACCAGTATTTTGATGGTTTCATCTTCCGGGGTGTACTTTACAGCATTAGACACCAGGTTAAAAACAACTTTTTCAATACTGTCCCGGTCGGTTTTCCATACGATGGATTGGGGACTAAAAGTCAGGGAGAGCATGATTTTCTTTTCCTCGAGAATCTCCGTGAAGTTATCCATTACGAATTTCACCAGTTCGGGAATATCTACTTTCTCTATTTCCAGCCGCAAGTGTCCGGTTTCGGCTTTGCGGAAATCGATCAGTTGCTGAATCAGGGTTTGCATGCGTTCTGAGTTAGACTTGATGATATTGATATATTTACGGGTGTAATCATCCGAGGCGTGCGTTCGGAGCAATTGTTCGCAGGGACCGTAAATCAGCGTCAGTGAGTTGGAAAATTCATGGGCAATGTTGGTAAAGAAACGTAATTTTGCCTGATGGATTTCTTCGATTTTCTGCTTCTCCAGGTCTTTCAACAAGATATCTTTCCGGGCATTGATCTGATTTTTGATAACCTGCCGGATAACAAATAATAACCCAATGAATAGAACCAGGTAGCACAGGTAGGCCAGGGTGCTTGCCCACCAGGGAGGACGGATAATAACGGGCAGTGAGAAATAGCGGTCGCTCCATATTTTATCGGCATTACTGCAACGTACTTTCAGGACATAATCCCCGGTAGGCAGGTTGGTGAATACGATGGTGTTGGAGGTTCCCAATTGAATCCAGTCTTTTTGAAACCCTTCCAGCAGGTAGGATATCTCGCACTTGGCACCTGAAAGATAATCGAGCGGAATAAATTTAAAACTGAATGATTTGTTTTTATACGAAAGAATCAAGGTTTCTTTATTCTTTTTTTGATAAACAAAATCTGAAAGTCTCATTTCAACATTATCAACAAAAAACGCGTCAAGCAACAACGAAGGGATATAATTACTATGCCTGATTTCGAGTGGATTGAACTCGTTGAATCCGCTGATCCCTCCAAAATAAAATTGATGGGTAGCCGGGCTGTTATAAAAGGCTCCGTCGGAGAACTCATTGTTTTGCAAGCCATCCTTCTTGAAATACGATACGATCCGATAAGTGGACCGGTCGTGCAATAGTTCGGCTAACCCTTTATTGGTGCTTAGCCACAGGTTATGATCCCTGTCCTCCAGAATGCCGTGGATGGTGTTGTTGGGCATGCCATCTTTCTCTGTGAAACGGGCAAAGACAGGCCTGCCCTTTTCAAAACGAATCAGCTTGTTCAGTCCCATGCTGGTACCGGCCCATAGAAAACCCTGTGAATCCTTATACAGGCACAGGATGTCGTCGCTACTGATAAACCCGGGTGATTGGGAAGAATACCTGAAGTGTTGAAACTGACCGGTCAGGCAATTAAAGCGGTTGAGTCCCCCTCCGCGGGTGGCGATCCACAAATGGGTGGCATCATCCTGAATGATGGAATACACAATATTATTGCTTAGGGAGGTGGAACGATCATTCCTATAAATGTATTGCGTGTATTTTTTTATGGAGTAAGGATGGGTCGTCCGGTCAATCTCGAGCTTGTACATGCCGTATCCGCTGGTTCCTGCCCAAAGGATATTCTGCTCGGTAGGAAGAATGGAATACACCGACGAGAGGTTGACATTTCGGCGAAGTCTGTCATTTACCGACAAGGTAAGTATTTTCTTAGTCCGGGTGTCGAAATAATTAATGCCCCGCCCATCGGTACCAATCCAATATTCATTTTCCTGTCCCTTGACAATGGTATAGACGGAGTTATTTAATAGCCCGTCCGCGGTGGTAAAATGACGGGTGAAATGCGGTTCAAGCTTATCGGTTCCACGGACAAAGGTATAAATCCCGTTTCCTTTGGTACCCACCCACAGCGTCCCGTTGGGATCATCGAAGAAAGTACGCACAGAACTGTTGCCAAAGGAGGGAATATTTTCGGCGGAAAAGGTACGGAATTTTTCCTTTGAAGGCGATAATTGCCAGACGCCCTGAGTATCGGTTCCCACCCAAATGATTTGTTGGGTGCCGGCAAAAAGTGACAGCACTGATATATTCTTGATTACTAGTGTGATGGTGTTGGCCTTCAGGTCGTACCGGTACAGGCCGTTTGCCGTGCCCCACATTTGATAATTATCCATAAAAAGAATGACCCGGAGCGGACCTACCTGTTGGATTCCCGCAGGCGTTTCGGATAAAATACCTTCCGAAATGCGGTAGGAATAAATGTGATCATCAGATGTTTGCATCCAGATCTCATTATTCGAATGATAAAAGACCGACTCTATGTCCCTGAGATGTTGAAAATGAACGATATTCTCAATCACCGGCATTTCGGAACGCCCTTTCTTAAAGACAATTTTAAACAGCATTTTGTCCTCGGTATAAAGCCATAGGTTATCATCCTCGTCGAAGAAGATTTTCTTCATCCTGTAGTTTTTAACGGCATTCAGTCGGTTAAACTGATGGGTTTTGGAATTGAAGAAGAACAACCCTTGATCGTATACAGCAGCAAAAATGCGGTTTGTACTATTCCGGGCAATGAAAAAGGAATGTTCGTTGCTAATGCTCTGATTGCCGTTGTCGGTAAAGAAACGTTCAAACGTATTCTTACGGGTATCCAGCCGGTTGATCCCGCGGTCGGTGGCAATCCACTGAATATACTTCTGCTCTTGTACAATGTCGCGGATAATGTTGTTGCTGATGCTTTGCGCATTGCCCGGTTCGGGTTTATATACCTTGAAGTCACGTCCGTTGTAGACATTCAATCCATCCCAGGTGCCAAACCAGAGCAATCCGTTTGAGTCCTGATTAATGGTATTGATAGAGCTGTTGGAGAGCCCTTCGTTGTTGGTCAGGACGGAAATGTCGACGTTGGCGGCATTTAACGAAACCGTTGAGAGAAAGAAAATAAAGAGCCAATTACTTTTCATTGGAAGCTATTGTTGATTTAAGGAAGAAATAAGAAATAAATTTTTAAAAGAACAGAAATATATAGTTTTTTTGTTTCGGATAATTTTTTGTTCCATTAGTTAGTAGCTGGAATAACTGAATGTCCTGTTTTATACA
>JAUZOM010000208.1 GCA_030706465.1 Bacteroidota bacterium
ATTTAGAGGAGGATGTGCCATTGCCACCGCCTTCTGATCCGGCTGCCAATACGCAGAGTACGCAAAATACGCCTGATCAATCCACAGCTTCCCAACCTGACGAGACGGCAAGTTCCCCCGATGTGGAACAGGAGCCCCAGAGTGAGGATATAGGCGTTCAGTCTGCCGCGAAAAGAGATTCGGTTTTAATCGCTGAATTAAAGAAGGAAATTGAGGATATAAAGAAATTAACTCCCGATGATAGTCTCCCCAAAGAGCAGGTACAACAGAAAGATGCCAAACAAGCGCAGAAAGTCTTAACGGATAATACCCGGAATTCCTATGAAGACAGGAAATTCATTTATGATAATTACCATGCAATCCTGGCTCTAAAGAAAGTGTATCCGTACGTTCAAAAGACAAAGGAGATTGTAAACAGAATGAACGCACAACTTGCGAAGATTACCGATAAGGGTGAAAAACGCCGGCTCATCAAACAAACGGAAAAAGAGTTATTCGGCCAATTTGAAAAAGATATAAGGAACATGTCTACATCCCAGGGTAAATTATTGCTAAAACTGATTGCCCGCGAAACAGACCAAACGGCCTACGGCCTTATAAAAACGTACAAAGGGACAATTCCTGCCACCTTTTGGTACGGGATTGGCGTCTTGTTTCATGAGAATCTGAAAATGAAGTACGATTCATTGGGAGAAGATGCTCAACTAGAAAAAATTGTCCAGAAGTACAAACTCGGGAAACTATAAACGTTTAATTTAAAATCCAGTTCTTCCTCACTTAAGTAGTTGCTCTTTCACCTTTTCTTCCTGATCAGGATTGAAAATGCCAATTGCCTGATCATTTTTTTTGACTCTGTTCCCCGAAAGCACCTTCCTTGCAGGGTGGATTACCGATTTATCCACAGCGGAACCCAGGCAATGGCATGAACCGGCTCCTGGTTAAACCTGCATTATTACCGCTCAATCAAATCCTTTTTTTTATTTGATTGTTATATGATAAAAACGTTATCTTACCTCAATAAACAATCCAATGAATACAAAACAGATCGTATTGGCGTCAAGGCCTACCGGCACCCCTCAGTTAACCGATTTTCGGTTTGAACTGACAGAACTACCCGAACTGAATCCGGGTGATGTCTTTCTAAAACCTCTCTTCTTTTCGGTTGACCCTTATCTGCGGGGGCGTATGAAGGATGCAAAATCGTATATTAATCCTTTTCAGATCGATCAACCAATCGAAAGCAACGCGTTGGCAACCGTTATCAAGAGCAAATCCGACAAATTTGAACCCGGCGACCTCATCATGAGAATGTTACCCTGGCGGGAAATGACGATTGTCTCCGATAAGGATTTACAAAAGATTGATGCTACCTCCGAACACATAAGTTATTACCTGAGCGTATTGGGAATGACGGGCCTTACCGCTTATTTCGGATTAATGCATATCTGCAAGCCCCTTGCCGGTGAAACAGTGGTTATATCGGCTGCTGCCGGGGCAGTCGGGTTAGTGGTGGGTCAGATTGCCAGGATACATGGATGTCGGGTAGTGGGAATTGCCGGATCAGACGAAAAAGTAAGATTGCTGGTTGAAGGATTTGACTTTGACCAAGCGATCAATTATAAAACGGCTCCGGACTTAAGTGATGCTATTGCAGCTGCTTGCCCGGAAGGAGTTGATGTTTATTTCGATAATGTAGGGGGCGAGATATCCGACGCTGTCTTAAGTAACCTGAATTTTAAAGCAAGGATTGCCATTTGCGGGCAAATCTCATTATACAACAGTACGACTATTCCTGTCGGTCCAAGGTTACAACCTATTATTCTGAGTAAAAGTGCCCTGATGAAAGGATTTCTGATTAATAATTATAAAAGTGAATTTCCCGAAGGCATGAAATACCTGACTAAATGGGTAAAAGAAGGTAAATTAAAATTTACGGAGACCGTTTTCCATGGTTTTGCCCAGCTGCCAACTGCTTTCCTGGGGCTATTCAATGGCGAGAATACAGGGAAAATGATTGTGAAGGTATAGATAGAGAACTCAAAATAATAAACGTTCAAAACCTTCTTTCAGGTACTGATATGAATTTTCAATGAGAGGTAAACAAAATTCAGAATGATACTGTACCCTTATTCAGGCTTACAGCCGTTTCTTTTGATTTTCAAATAAAAGCAAGATAGGGATGGATTCTGCTTATCTTGAATAAAAAAAGCAGCCAACGGACTTTCCGTTGGCTGCTTGATAAAAATCTATTATTGTATCGAATTTAGATATTAGAATGAAACTTTTACGCCAAACATCATACCCCAGGTACTGCTGGTAGATACATCATATTTCCAGACACTATTTGCGGCAAACGTTTTTGAATCGGTTGCATTTACCTGATAAATCGGCGTACCAAGGGGATTCCCATCAGTACCATCACTTATTTTGCTTACTGAAAGAGGCTTAATGTCATAACCTAAAAGTCCCATTGTTTTATAGGCACCCCATTTAGAGTTAATCATATTACCCACATTCAAAATGTCAAGACTTAGTTGTATACCGTATTTATTTTTACCAATGTTAGCATAAAAATCCTGAGCAACTTTAAAGTCAAAAGCTGTAACCTACTAAATAATCCGGCACCCCTGTTCACTACGTTTGGACAGGCAGACGCTCGCTGCCGTTAGCCTTGTATCGTGACGCCGATACCACCAAGTGGACGAATTGTACCATTGCTTCCGTTCTTTGGCGTGCAGGTATCCCCGGAAGCGGGAAAACGAATGCTTTCCAGACGGAAGGAACTGATACTTCCAGTACTCCGAAAGTCTGATAAACGATGCTGAAATAAGAATCCCTTCCAAATGTAAAATTAGGGAAGGAATTTTTTGGATGGGCTGGAAGGTAATTAATATCATCAATGAGAAGAGGCTGTCCTTTTGGGCAACCTCTTCTCCTGAATTATTTTAGCATTGTCTTAAATAAACATCTAATGTCTATTTATAACCCGTGTTTAGAATATTAGCTTGACTCCAACTTGAGCATGCCAACGAGTGAAAATGTCACTTGCCGCAACAGTGTTGTTGGTGTTACTAGTATTGTAATAGAATGAAGCTGCACCTCCACTAGTAGCTGTCTTAACTGCTAATGGTGTTACATTATATGTAGATGCATAATTTACACCCCATTTTTTGTTGAGCATATTGGAGAAATTGATGACATCAAACGTCAATTGCAATTTCGTTCCTTTTTCTTTTAAGACGAAAATGTTTTCAGCCAAATGAAGGTCGAAGTGATTTTCCCAAGGAGCCTGACAAGAATTGCGTTCTGCATATTGCCCACGGTGATTCTTCGCATAGTCGTTGCCTTCAATCCAGTTTTCAAAGTTTGCACGGCTATCAGCGGCAGTCATTATAACAGCCTTTGTCTTAGAGTCAACATTATCTACAATGTTCATTTGTTGTAACTCTGCCACTGTAGGGATATAAAGTAAAGAGTTGGCGCTTGTGCCTGTGCTTGAACCATCACCATTATAATCAGCTTTTTCATTCATAGTCAAACTATAGCGCATCCCGTTCGATCCTGTATAAGTCACCGAAACATCGGTACTCAACAATCCTTTCAGGTATTTTGGAGTGGTATATCCTACAGAAGCTACAATACGATTAGGAATATCAAATGTAGAATATGACAAAGCAGGATTATTCGAATCGTACGCATAATTATATTTCCAGTTTGAAAAAGCTACTGAAGATGTTCCATCGTAAACCGATTTTGAATGACCAAAAGTGTACGATACCGAAGTATACAACCCAAAATCAAATTTTTTCTCCAACATGGCAGACAATGAGTAGGTATAACCTTTACTGGTATTTTCTAGATCAATAATGGAAGCGTAGCTCTTATTTACTGTGTAGTAGGGCGCTGCAGAAGTTTCAACGCCGGTTACAGCATAAATTTTACCGCTTTGTGTTAGAGCCAAATTTTTAAAGTAAGCATCATTTAGTGTTTTAGAGTACAAACCTTCCAAAGTCATTTTGATATCATAAGGCAATTTTTGCTCCAAAGCAAGATTAGTGCGGAATACCTGTGGAAATTTGAAATCCTTACTTACAGTACAAATATTAGGTGCTATCTGTGCTCCACTTGAAGCTGCTCCACTCGGATTATTGTAATAAGTTGAAAAAGAAGGAGCCGGGGTTATTATAGCACCAGTTGTTTTATTAGTAGTTGCGTTTATTGTCGTTCCTTTTTGTTCAACACCGTCGTTGGTGAATACATTCGACAACCATACGAATGGTACGCGTCCCGTAAATAAACCGGTTCCACCGCGGAGTAAAGTGCTGTGGTCATTGTTGAGATACCAACGAAAACCTAAACGTGGAGAAAACATTAGTTTTGTTGTCGGAACTGTTCCTACTGCTGCGTCAAGTTTATTAGTTTGAGCATAAGTATTGAAAGTTGAATTTGTAGCTGGTGTATCGAATACTTTAGGAATGTCGAGACGAATCCCATACTCAAAAGTCAAATCTTTCGTTGCACTCCACTTATCCTGAGCATAGAACCCGAATTGACCTCCATTAAATTTAGGGGTAAATCCTGCAGGATCTGTATAATTATAATAAAATTTCGCTGCTTTATCTGCAAGAAAATCTGTTAATGAGTTGTATTGCCATTCACCGTTATTATATTGGACAAACAAGTTCTCAAAGTGGAATATCTCATTATGAGTACCAAAAGTGAATGTATGTGCTCCCTTATACCACGAAACATTATCTTCAATTGTATATACATTAGTATTAAGGCTGTTTGCACCTGATGAATAGTCTGTTCCCAAATTAACAGCCGCATTATCATTGCTTGCATCACTTAAAATATAAATAGTAGGCCCTTGATAGGGAACTTCCCGATTATCACGAACCGTAGTCAAAGATCCACGGAATTCGTTAGAAAGCGAATTGCTAAAACGAGAGTTCAATTCGGCTACAAACGAATTTGTATTGTTATTCATCCCGTAACCGCTATTTGCAAATGTAAAAGCACTACTGCTATTGCTATAAACATCTTTTGAAGAATTGTTGTGTTGGTAACGGAGTGCAAATTTATTGTTTTTATCGATGTTCCAGTCAATACGAGCCAAAATGCCAAGAGACTTTTGAGCTACATTGCGTGAGCCGTAGCTATCGCTGAGTCCTGTTATTGTAGTATAGCGATCTAAAATTGACTTCGCAGTTGCTTCTGATATACCTTTTGTAGCATAACCAGGATAATAAGTAGAAGGATACGATTGATCATAATTCTCAACACTAGCAAAGAAGAACAATTTATCCTTAATGATCGGACCTCCCAACGTGGCTCCCAATGTAGTGGCATGTTGCTTAATAAGCTTTTGGTTTGCATAATCATTAGGAGCACTGTAACGTCCGTATAAATCCTGATTGAAATAATAACTGTAAGCAGACCCATGGAATTCGTTAGTTCCTTGTTTTGTAATGGCATTAATACCACCACCGGTAAATCCGCTTTGGCGTACATCGAAGGGAGCTACCACAACCTGAATTTCCTGTATAGCATCAAGTGAAATAGGATTAGCACTTGTCTGTCCTCCGTTAGTTCCCGTAGAAGAAAGTCCGAATACATCGTTACTAACCGTGCCGTCTATCTGAAAGCTGTTGTAACGGTTATTCGTACCGGCAAATGAAATACCTCCAATCTTATTCGTTTGAACCATAGGCATATTTTTAACAATATCATAAATACTACGGTCAACGGTTGGAAGACTTTGAATTTTTTCGTTTGAAAAGTTCTGCCCGGCACCAGTTCTTAATCTATTTGAACCAGATGCTGTAACAGTAACTTCATTTAATTGTTGTGAGGATTCATTTAATTTGGCATCGTAGGTTGATGTTTCACCCAGTGCAAGTTGAATATCAATAATTTCAACTTTATTGTAACCAACAGAAGAAATCGCAATTGTGTACGGACCTCCGACACGCATACCCTGAATAAAATAATGTCCTTTTTCGTTGCTTATAGCTCGATAAGTTGTTCCCGAAGGGGTATGGGTTGCAATGATTGAAGCCCCGATAATGGGCTCTCCATTGGAACTAATCTTACCACTCAACCCTGATGTTGTTACTTGTGCATTCATGGCTGTTGTGAACAACAATAATGCAAACACTAAGAACTTTAATTGTTTAATCATAAAATTGTTTTTTTTGTTATTACTAAATCTCTAACTAAGACTTTCTTTGGTTTCTATATTTGTATGAAAGTTAAATACTTATATGAATAATTGTACGAAATTCAGCTCCCTTTCCGTATAATAATTATTGAATTACATAAACGTAGTTTTAGTATTATTGACAATTTCTGCAAATATAAGGCTTTCACTGTTAAGAACTATTTCGTTTATATGAATATTTATCAACAATTTATGAGGAAAAGGCAATTGATTTTGGTTTTTAACCAGTGGATTTTTGCTTTTTGTTTCAGAATGAAATAATTGA
>JAUZOM010000209.1 GCA_030706465.1 Bacteroidota bacterium
GGCGGCATGGTAATTCATCGCCTGGACTTCATCGTAAATGGCAATGGAAGCTACGCGCGTTTCCCCCGGCATATTGCCACCCACCATAATGACTACCCCGAACTCACCAATACAATGGGCAAAAGTCATAGCTATCGCCGTAATGATGGACGGAATCATATTCGGTATCAACACACGGATAAAAGTGGTGAACTCCGATTTTCCCAGTGTGTAAGACGTTTCCCTGAAGCTCTTTGGAATACTCATCAACCCGTTTTGCAAGGGTTGGATCATAAACGGTAGGCTGAAAAGAACACTGGCAATTAATATACCTTCGAAAGTAAAGGCCAGTTGTGTATTGAAATATCTCGCTAAAAACTTTCCAAATCCATTCTGTGGACTATATGCCACCAACATATAAAATCCCAATACGGTAGGAGGCAACACCAACGGCATGCTGATAAGGGCTTCAACAACAGCCTTAAGTGGAAAGCGCCTATATGCCAGTAAATAGGCAATTGGGAAACCGATTATAAAAAGAATAACGGTAGTCCACCCAGCCAGTTTTGCCGTTAGGATAAGCGTGTTTAAAAAATCCGCGTTCATGGTTGATTGGTTGACTGGTTTATTAGTTAATTGGTTTATTGGTTAGTTAGAATACATATAATTGGGTTACATGTAATGTTTAATTTAATACTAAAAGGCATTAGCTATTTCCAATCTTTAAATTCACTAATTTAATCGGTTTTACTCACTAATTCACAAGTCAACTAATTACTTATTTCCCAGGGATCGAATAGCCGAATCTTTCCCAGATAGACTTTGTAGCGGGAGATAAAACAAACTTTTTGAATTTTGCCGCTTCGGTGTTCAAAACCGGTCTCTTGATCAATATGCATGCCTGCTCAATCGGTTTATATTGGTTTTGCGGAATGATATAATGGCTTCCTTTACCGGCCATCTCGGGAGCCAATACTAATGACAGGGCTGTAAATCCGATCTCTGCATTCCCGGTATAAGCATACTGCGCTGCTTGTGAAATGTTCTCGGCAAATACGATTTTCGATTTCAACTGTTCGAATAGGTTTTCATTTTTCAGTAACTCTACCGAGCGATTACCATAAGGTGCCGTCTCAGGATTGGCAATGGCAATCTTTTTTACCGATGGATCTCTTAACACTCCCAATCCGCGTTTATTAGCATCCAATGTGGTACTATAGATAGCCAGTTTTCCAAAGGCATAAGTTGCCATGGCACCGGTTGTGAGTCCTTTTTCTTTTAACTTCAGCGGAAATTCATTATCGGCGGCCATAAAGAAGTCGAAAGATGCGCCATTTTGAATTTGTTGAACCAGCATGCCTGATGCTCCAAAAGTGATATTCACCTTGGCTTTCGGGTTTTGCTTTACATAAGCTGTTTTAATTTCTTCCAATACGTAACGCAAATTAGCGGCTGCCGCTACATTTACTTTTTGTGCCTGGAGCGTTATTGTTGCAAATAATATTGCAAATGAAAGTATTACTTTTTTCATACTAAGTTTATTTATAGATAGATTTTTTATTTATTCAACCAGTTACTTGCCCGATGCACTATTCAAAAAAGTAGGTCTAATGGTGAACATAACATAGGCCCATTGTGGTGTCCTGATAGCTGGAGTAGCAGTGCTACTTGTAACAATATCTTTGGAAACAAGCGTGTTCTGGTTGGTAAAATAAGTCGACCAACCGGCCTGAACACTGGTCCATGCATTGAGTTTATAGTTTGCAACTAAATCTAACTCCGACCCCAGGTCTTTGCCAAAAGCTATCTTCTTCTTATTCACCCCCGAATACTCCGAATTAAAAAGGTGAAAGGTACCTTCCAGGCTTAGATCTTTATTAACGTTGCCGCTTATTCCGGCATAATAATCCAATAATCCCTGGGTTAAGGGTACTTTCCAATACTCCATGGAACCATTGAAGCTGTGATCGGTTCCATATAGTTTTTTGAAATTCGATTGAATTCCATCCTTTGTATTATTATCTCCCGAAATGTAGTTGCTTCCAATGTTAGCCGAGAGGATCGTTGACACCTTGTAATCGATATTTATCGCGAGTTGACTTCCATTCATTTTTGAACCTGAGATATTCTTCCCACCCTGAAAGTAAGCAGTTAGCAAAGCACTTATTGGCATAGACGGATTGGAAAATTTTAAATTACCTCCGTAGGTGTACGCATGGTACATATTGGTTTTTAGGTAATTTACCCCGTTTTTTGTTCCAATTGTATCCTGGACGCCTTCATCCACACCAATTAAACTTAAATTCAGTCCATTCATGATATCTTTCGATAACCAGACAAAACCCATGTACCTGTAATTTGATTTTGGCGTATAGTAGGTTTCTGTAGAAATAATGGCGTTGTTATTATACGCCACACCGATATGCCCCTGAAAATCGTTTATACAGTATTTAAGCAACGCCATATCATGGGAAGTTCCGGTGTTACTCCAGGTTGAAGCAGAGAAAAGTCGTTTGTCGTCGTAGGTTAAGGTTTGCCGGCCGACCTTGAGAGAGGCTCCGGGTATCAACACCATTTCCGCCCAGGCTTCAAAAATACCGGTGGTAGCATCGCTCGATGCATTGGGGTTTTGGCCGAATGTCCTGGAATCCTGCATGGTGATTTGTGTATTTAATAACCCGCTGGTAAAAGTCATCCCTAAGCGGGTACGTTGGATGGCCGATATTCCCGGGTCATTGGTCGTAAGTGATGGCTTCGTAAATCCATCGCGATCTTCCACTCTTGGCCGGATTTCCCCGTCTATAACTACCGTTTGTGCCATTAAAGCCATCGGGATAAATCCCAGAATACACAGGAATAATTTTGTTATGTTTGTTTTCATACGCTATTTGTTTAATGGCAGTTGTTACTCCGCCAACTTGTAAATGACTAACTTGTAAATGCATTGGTCGATATAAAACCGAAAGAACAACGCTTCCTAAATTTTAAGCGATATGCCTTCAACAGAATATCGCTTGTTTAAAAAAAACAGCTTTCTAATTCGCTGTTACTTTGATCAAGAAAGCGGACGATCTCATCTACCTTTTTCTCATATGTACGGATAAGTTTCATACCGTACGGGCTTATCCGGCACCCTCCACCATCCCGGCCCCCCTTTTGCCGGATGACTACCGGCACCGGGGAAAGCCTGTTCAGTTTGTCCAACTGATGCCAGGCATGCTGATAGGACATTTTCAGGTTTTTGGCCGCTGCATTTATTGACCCATCGGCCACGACTTGTTTAAGCAGGCGGACTTGGCTTTGGCCGAGAAATAGTTCGCCATCACGGTAAAAAGAAAGGTCGGCCGCGATATTAAAAACCTGATGGATCATTCTACTTGCAAGTTCAGATTGTTACCGGATATAAATCCCAATTTTGTGCACCAAATTGTTCTTTATTCCGAAAAGGACATTCCAATTCCTGTGCCAATGTTGTAATGTTTTGATTTGTAAAAACATATAATTGATAGTCAATTCAGCACAGTATAGAAAAGGTACTTGAAGGTAGGGGAAGCGGAAGGGAATCTACCAAAATGTAGGAAAGTCGAAGTAATTCTATTTAAACTAATCGGGTTTGTATACTGTTTAAAGAAATAACGATACATCTTTTAGTTGAATAATCATGAAGAAAACTCTAACGCATTTCCTGACAGCATTTTTTGTTACAATCGGATGGACGGCGTGTGAATCGAAATCGACTCTGGCAACAGTCGGGTCGGTCGATTTAAAAAGGTATGCCGGAACCTGGTATGAAGTAGCTTCCTATCCCCGGTTTTTTGAACGCGGTTGCTCGAATGTGAAAGCCACCTATACTCCCGCGAAAGGATATATAGAAGTGTTTAATCAGTCCATTAAAAATAAAAAGCCAAACAATATAAAAGGGAAAGCTTTTGTGGTGGGGAATAGTGGAAATGCCAAACTAAAGGTGCAGTTTTTCTGGCCATTTAAAGGAGATTATTGGATTATCGATTTAGCCGGAGATTACTCCTGGGCCATTGTTTCCAATCCTAACCGGTCGACATTGTGGATTCTTTCCAGATCTCCCAAGATGGAAGAAAAGCTTTACAATTCGCTGGTTGCCAAATTAGAGGCAAAAGGTTTTAATAAAAATAAGATAGTGAAAATGGTACAGGAATAAGGTCCGTACACAATGCACTCCCACTCCTCTGTTATGAACGGAGATCGGGTTTAGTGAGAGTGGAAGTGCAACGATTATACTTTTATTTTTCCATTAGCTTCTTCAATAATTCAGGGATTTCACCCGGAGTCCTTGCCACCGGAACACCAACTTGTTCAAAAGCAGTTATCTTCTCTTCGGCAGTACCGCTACCGCTTGAGATAATAGCGCCGGCGTGTCCCATACGTTTGCCCGGAGGGGCTGTCTGTCCGGCAATAAACGCCACCACCGGTTTGGTGATGTGGTCCTGTATATAGCGTGCAGCACGCTCTTCAGCATCCCCTCCAATTTCACCAATCAGTACGATCGCTTCGGTTTCAGGGTCATCCTGAAACAATTGGAGCAATTCCTGATAATACAATCCGGCTACGGGATCACCGCCAATCCCGACACAGGTACTTTGACCCAGACCGTTGGTGGTGAGTTGGTTTACCATTTCATAAGTGAGTGTACCACTCCGGCTCATCAACCCGACATTCCCTTTTAGAAAAATGTTACCGGGTAAAATCCCGACTAAGGATTCTTCGGGAGAAATCAATCCCGGACAGTTTGAGCCGATTAGTTTGGTACCGTTTTTCTTAAGATAAGGGGTTATTTTTACCATATCCAGGGTCGGAACACCTTCCGAAATAACAATAACCAGTTCAATCCCCGCTTCCGAGGCTTCAAGAACCGCATCTGCCGCCAAGGGTGCCGGGATAAAAAGAATGGACGTATTGGCGCCTGTTTCTTTTACGGCGTCTTCCACGGTATGAAAAACCGGAATACCCTCCACTTTCTGTCCTCCTTTTCCCGGCGAAACGCCCGCTACAACATTGGTTCCGTACGCTTTCATTTTAGCGGCATGAAAGCTACCATCCCTTCCCGTGATTCCCTGAATAACTAATTTGGTGTTTTTATTAATTAGAATGCTCATTGTGTATGGTTGATTTGTTGATTAGTAAATTGGTTAATTAGTTGATTGGTTAATTGGTAGATTGGATGATTCGGGAAAATGGGTAGAGTGATGTATTGTACATTTTGTCGATACATTTTTATTTTGGCAATTTAATCTATTAGTCTTCTCCGATAAGTCTAATTGTCAAAAGGTACGCTAAGACGCAATGACGCAACCTGCTGTTTTTAAGTTGTATAATTTTAGCGTCTTCGTGTCTTTGCGTACAAAAAATACGTTGAGGAGTGGACTCATTTATAAATCACTTAATTAACCAGTTAACCAATTAACCAATCAACCAGTTCCCCAATCCCCTAATTAACCAAACTGATAGCCAGCTGTGCTGCCTGGGTCATGGTTTCCACCACCGTAAGACTGGCTTTCTGTAGAATTTCAAGTCCTTCCTTTGAATTGGTGCCGGACAATCTCACAACAACGGGTATGTCAACTTTAATCTGATTTAAGGCCGCAACAAGTCCACGTGCCACATCGTCACAACGGGTGATTCCCCCGAATATATTTATCATCACCACTTTCACGTGCTTATCCGAAAGTAACAGATTCATGGCATCAATTACTTTTTGAGGATTTGAACTTCCCCCAATATCCAGAAAATTAGCCGGGGATCCGCCGTAGTATTTGATCATATCCATGGTTGCCATTGCCAACCCAGCTCCATTGACCATGCAGCCAATGGAACCTTCCAGTCGAATATAGGTCAACCCTTTTTCTCTGGCTTCCAGTTCTTTTAGTTCGTCGGCAGTCGGCTCGAACAAGGCACTTAGTTCTTTTTGCCGGAATAAGGCGTTATCATCGAAATTCATTTTGCCATCGAGCGCCAGCAGTTTACCTTCGTCGGTGACGACCAATGGGTTTATTTCAAGCAGTGAAGCGTCTGTATCCAGGAAAATACGATATAGCTTTTGAAACAGGTCGGTCGCTTGTTTGACCAGTGAATAATCATCGAAAAGAGCGAAGGCAATTTTACGGGCTAAAAAGGGTGCCATCCCGATATCCGGGTCAACCGGATACTTCAGAATTGCTTCCGGTTTTTCTTTAGCTACCTCCTCAATTTCAACTCCCCCTTCCTTACTGGCCATGAATAATGCCGATTTAGTACTCCGGTCGATGGTTAAGCCGACATAGAATTCGGAGTTAAACCGAACTCCCTGCGCAACCAGTACTTTCTCCACCCGGTAGCCTTTAATTTCCATGCCTAATATTTGACTGGCGGCATTCTTTGCCTCTTCGGGTGTCCTGGCCAGTTTCACACCGCCTGCTTTTCCCCGGCCCCCGGTTAATACCTGAGCTTTCACAACCACCGGAAGTCCTAAC
>JAUZOM010000021.1 GCA_030706465.1 Bacteroidota bacterium
ATTATCTTTATAAAATAAAAAAATACGAACATGAAAAAACAATTTTTACTTTCAGTCACCTTTGCTTTTCTGCTGATTTCAGGATTGCAAGCTCAAAGGATCGCTACTTTTGAAGATGATGGTAACGATTTATTTAATCAACTTTCGTGGGGCGGAACCGATGGTTCTTTAGGAATTGTCGATAATCCGTCTAAAACAGGAATTAATAAGACCAATAAATGCCTTCTCAATCACCGGATAAAGGGTTCATCATCCGGGTGGACTACTGCCGGGGAAATTACCAATAGTCCCCTGGCTCCTTTGGCGGTCAGTTCGACGAACCGGTATTTACATGTCCTCGTTTATTCCGACCAATCGTATGCGGGTTATATCAGGTTGCGCTATACCGAAGCGGACAATTTATGGTTGGATCCTTCAAAAGAGATCCGTTTTAATTTTGTTGCGGGGAAATGGACTGATATTGTGTTAGACTTGCAGTCTATAAACGTGACTTCTATTTACGGACTATATTTTATTTCACAGGACTGGAATGTAACTTATCCGGCTGACAGTTACTTCTATTATGACGAAATAGAAGTAACCAGCGACCCGAATCCACGCGGAATCACCGTTTTAGGAACCGCCTGCACCGTAGCCGATTTTGAGCCTAACGGCAGTAATCCGGCTTTTATCATGTCAGGTACAAGCGGAGGTTCCACCTTGGGTGTGGTTGATAATCCGGTCCGGACCGGAGCAAATGAATCAACAAAAGGTTTACAAATAACACAGCAAAATGAGACAACCTGGTGGTGCCGTGCTTCGATTCAACTGGATAATCCTGTGAATGTGAATGCTAAGACCAGGTATTTGCATGTGATGGTAAAGAGCCCGGCAGGACTCTCCCTGGTTACCGAAGAACCGAGTGAACATTGGACCGCCGTTACGGTGCCGTTACGCAACGAATGGTGCGATGCCGTGGTGGATTTGATTGGTAGTGCCAATATCCCGTCCAATACCATTTTGCAGTCGGTGGCTTTTTGTGGTAATTCTAACACAGCTATCCAGGATTATGTATGGTCTATTGATGAGGTGGCATTTTCGGCTGATCCGAATCCCCGTTCACGGATAAAACCAACCCAGCTGGATTCGATCACCTGCACTTCCGTAATACCCGCTACCGCAGATGGCCAGTTTGTAAATGTAAATCCCATCAGTACGATCAATCTTATGAATACCGGAAAATCTAAAGCCAAGTTTATTTTAAATATTGATGTCCGCACAACGGCTAACGATCCTTACCGACTCACCAAAGATACGCTGGTCATGCTTGCCGGTGAGGCAAAATCGATTCGTTATGAATTAACCAGTCCGGCCCCGGGTTTTTACAGGTATAATATTGATGTTACCGATACACTCGGAACTTTTACGGAACACAAATTTCACCGTCAGATTGTCTATAACTATGAGCAGATACCCACGGTGACTGATGCCCAACCTGATTTTAATGATTTTTGGAAAGCGACCAAGGATTCGCTTGCAGCTGTTAAGCCCGAATACAATGTCACCTTTTATCAAAACTATGGCAGTCATATTATTTACAAAGTAGCCATGAAATCAATAAAAGGGAGCACCATCAACGGCTATTTGAGCGTACCGAACAAACCTGGTAAATTTCCGGCAGTCATTGTTTCGGAAGGATTTTGGCTTACCTGCCAACCTTCAAGCAGAACGGATGATTGGGTTATAATTAATTATAACGTGCGGGGGCAAGGAATCAGTACGGCTGCTATTACGAATACGGATGTGGATCTGACTGTTGACGGGCTGAAAGATAAAAAGACCTATTATTACCGGTTTGCCTTTATGGATGCGCTAAGAGCGGTCGATTTTGCATTCTCACGTCCTGAAGTTGATACAACTAAAGTATTTGCCGAAGGAGGCAGTCAGGGTGGTGCATTAACCTATGTAATTGCCGCACTGGATTCTCGAATTAGAGCTGCTGCCCCGACAATTCCATTCTTGTCTGATTTTCCAATGTACTATAAAATTAAAGAGAATGTGAATTATATTGATGAATGGCCTATGAACCTCCTGAATATATATATGAAAAAGTATTCGTTAAGCCTGGCAACTACCTTGCAAAACTGGAGCTATTTCGATATAAAGAACTTTGTAGGGAAGATAAAATGCCCGATATTGACGGGTTCGGGATTACAGGATCCAACCTGCCCACCAGCCCTTGGTATGGCTGATTATAATAACCTGCAGACCACCAAAGAGCATTTAATGTATGAAAGTTATGGGCATGATGTCAGTAGCGATTTTTATGCATATCGGGATGCCTGGTTCAATCAACTTGCAGCGAGTTCGAATACGGGTACTGTCGAAATCAAAAAGAATGATTTCAACAGTGGCATCAAAACCGATATTACCGGAAATGTTTTAAATATTAATACTATTTTAGATTCGCCGATAAAAGTTTCGATCTATCAGACCGATGGCGTGTTGGTTAGTCAATCAAATCTTAAAGGTTCATCTTCTATTCATTTAAATTCAGGTGTATATATTATTGTCTTTAAGAACACCCAGAATCAGACTGTTAGAAAAATCATTGTTCAATAATATCGCATAAAAAAGCCTCGATTGCAAGTTGCAATCGAGGCTTTTTTATGCGATATTATCTTCTACTTATATCCCCTGTGATTATAAAATTGTCCAACCCGTTTTATAACCGGACAGCAGTTCATGCCGTTTCGAAACAATTAAACGGGCCAATGAGACGAAGCAGGAATTTGCCTGTTTAATTGTGCAAATGGTATTATTTCTTGTCAATTATTGGTCTCTGTGTGTGGAAATTCGAAAAATTTGTATTGTTGGATGCTTTCAAAAGATTTTAAAAGCAAAATCGTAATTCCATTTTTACAAGAGCCGATTATTTCATTGGACAATTCCGAATTGCCCAATGAAATTCAGGATCAGAGCCGGTAATTGAAAGATTTCTCAACGTATAATCATAGATTATTTTGATTCAATACTCACTTTAGCTTCTTTCAGCCAGGGGGCACTAAACTTAATCTCTATTTTACCTGCTTTCCCGGTACCCTGGATATAGGCCAGCAGACGTCCGTGATAAACATGTTGTACATTGTCTTTATAATCTCCCATATCTGAATTATTGCTTGCTTCGAGTCCCAATAATTTAACAGGACCATCAATGGTACAAGTAATTTCATCCTCTGAGATCATAACCGGAATACCGTTTTTGTCGACTACCTGAACAACTACCTGCGTTAGTCCCTTTTCTTTTTTTATCGAAGTCAAGTCCGGAAGTGCTGTGATAGCGAAAGGTCTATCGGAGGATTGCAACTCATATTGACAGATTTGCTTATTATTTTTATCCAGGCCGGCAACTTCTAATTTACCCTCTTCATAGGGGATATCCCAATAGACAACTCCGGTTTTATCATCTAGATTTTTGATTTCCCCGGCTTGTTTACCATTGAGTGTCAATCTAGATTTAGGAGCATTGGTGTAACACACTACCCGAATGATTTCGCCTTTCGTATAATTCCAGACCGGCCAGGCATCTATCGACAACTGATTTTTATCCGAGGGTTGCGGGTAAGTTCCAAGATAGGTAACCGGTTTTGTACTCCATAAAGCCTGTCGGAAATATCCACGAGGCTTCATAAAGCCGCCAAAATCGAGAAAGCCCGAATAGAATCCACGTGATGGCCACTCGCCCGACTCACCCAAATAATCAATTCCAGTCCAAACAAATTGGCCGAAAATATATTCATTGTCACGTACAGCCTTCCAGGCATCCATGCTATTCCCGTTCTCACTTCCGTAAATGACACGCTTAGGATATTTGGCATGATCCTGGGCATACCGGTCTTCGGTGTAATTATAGCCGGTAATGTCTAGAACAAACGGATAATCCGTTTCGTTGGACATGACTACTCCTGCTAGTGCAGCAGTTACGGGACGAGATGTATCCAGACTGCGAACGATAGCTGCCAATCTTTTGGAAATCGCACTTAACTGCTCCGCTTTTGGATGATCAGGCAGATAGCCACCCAGTACCGGTTGGTTTATATTAGCATGGTCAAGAACAGGATGAGAATATGGATCATTTGGATAATCCACTTCATTACCAATACTCCACATGATGATCGAAGCATGGTTCCGGTCACGCAAAATCATATCTGCCAAATCTTTGTCACTCCATTCCTTGAAATAGGAAGCTGCTCCCTGAAATTCAGGAGTTCCCACATTCCAACCGGTTACCCATTTCCTTTTAGCAAATTCCCATTCGTCAAATGCTTCGTCCATAACCAACAGCCCAAGTTCGTCACACAATTCATATACATCAGGTGCTTGCGGATTATGACTCATTCTGATAGCGTTGCAGCCCATTCCCTTGAGATTAATTAATCTTCTTTTCCAAACTTCCCGTGGCACGGCAGAGCCTAAACAACCGGCATCGTGATGAATACAAACACCTTTCATTTTTGTCCAGACACCGTTCAGGGCAAAACCTTTATTGGCATCGAAAGTCAGTGTACGAAGCCCTAATTGTTGCTCGTTTTGGTCAATAATCTTACCATTTTGCTTTACGATGGTTTTAAGTGCATAAAGGGTCGGATGTTCCAATGACCAGTATTTAGGATTGGGAACTGATAAAGTTTGTTCTAATGTGGCTTTTAAATTTCCGCCAACTTTAAGATTCTTTGAACCGGATGCAACAACTTTCCCGGAGACAGGATCAATAATTTCCTGCGACACTTGTACGGTTGAGCCACCGGTTAATTCGTTCTTCAAAGTTGTTGTAACGGATACATCTGCTTTTTTACCGGTAATTTTAGTTGCTTTGAAATATACTCCCCATAAATCAAGGTGAACCGGCGAAGCATAAACCAAATACACATCACGATAAATTCCTGAACCGGAGTACCAGCGGGAATCTCTTTCCTGTGAATGATCTACCCGAACTGATAATACATTTTCTTGTCCGGCTTTAAGATAAGGAGTCAGATCGTACATAAACGAAATGTAACCATTCGGGCGTTTTCCAACAGATGTTCCATTGATAAACACTTCGCTGTGATTATAAACTCCTTCGAAATAAACAAAAACCTTATTATTCTTTTCATTTGCAGGTACCGTGAAAGTTTTCCGATACCACCCGATACCACCCGGAAGAAAACCGGTACAACTTGCTTTGTCCGGACTAAAGGTGCCCTCTACACTCCAATCGTGCGGAAGATCCAGCTGCCGCCATTTGGAATCATCCAAACCAGGATTTGCTCCTTCTTTAATATCTGACAGATTAAACCGCCAGTTTTCATTGAATAACACAGCCTTTCCAAATTGTGGTTTGGCCTGAAGCATGGTTGTTGCAAAAATTAAAGCTGCAACAACAAAAGATAATTTTAGTTTCATATACTTTGTTTTTCTTATTTTTCCCATTTCAATAGATCCCAACATAAGTAATTACAGACCTTGCCGGAACAATAATTTCTTTTCCATATTTAATTTTAGTCATGGGCTGCAGGTTAAAATCTTTTTCATCACTTGTGCAGTAGGGCTGCCAGCCTTTAGGTACATTTCCTTTCCACTTCAGTTCAAAGGTTCTTTCTGTATCTCCGTAGTTTATGACAATAATCACAGGTGCATTTCCCTTGTTTTCGTAAGCGGAAATCATTAGGGCATAAGGGTCGGTGTCACCTTCCAGGATCAACTTACCTTTGTTGTCGTAGGCTGAAACTCCCAACCGTATGGCTCCGGGACGAATAAAGCGGCTGTAATTCCCGAGCACCCACATTAGTTTCGAATCGGTAAAAGTGCCATCTTTCAGGGTTTTATCCGGATTAGCATAAATCAAACCATCTTTGTAATCACCGGTTCCAACCGACCGCCACCATTGCCAGGCAGAGGCATTGGCATAGACTAAATCATGATGGATGACACGGGCAACATATAGGGCGGTTTTCATGGTCAAGTCTTTACCACCACCCCCACCAATTTCATTGTCATTTCCCATAATGCAGAGTTCTGTCTGCCAATAACGTACATTGTTTTTTTTCAATTCGTTACCCATTTCCATACGAATCTTGCGTAAATCGGAAAGAGGCGTATCCGTCCAGTAACTGTGTGCAGCCATCAATCGTGGAACATTGGGAACATTTCCAATATAGGTTGCGGTACTGTCAGGCCTGAAAAAAGATTGTATCTGATAACCCCGGTCAGGTTTTACGTTCGGATGAACCCGATACATGCAGTTGTAGTCGAATGATTCCGAAACCAAGATCTTGGTATCAATTTTATTCATAGAAAATTCATTTCCCATTAATCGCACTGTTTTGGCTATTTCTGATTTAGTAGCAGCAGTTCCTTCCTGACCAGAACCAACCCAATTCCAATGGCCATCCGGTTCGTTGAATGGGCAAACATATCCGAGCTTAATGCCATCGTGTTTTTCCAATCCTTGAATTACATTGGCAATAAAACGGGCATAATCGACATAATGGTCTTCCTTTAAATTGAAAGTAGCATTTCGTCCGGTATTGGTTGCCAATCCATTTTGAGTCCAGTAAACCGGAGCAGAAAGGATAAATCCAAGAAACTGATTTACACCACGTTCTTTGGCTAATTGGAGAAAATTCCGTTGCCCTTTTTGTTTCTCCCAATCATAGGTACCATTGGGCAATAAAAAGCACTCCGTACGGGTCCACACGTTATCAATTCCACTGGCAGCACCTTGCTCTGCACTTCCGGTACCTATATTGAAACGCCAAAGCGAGAGCCCTATTCCTTTGGGTTTTCCCTGAGCATCATTTTTAGTACTAAAAAGCCAGTCGGCCATTTTTTCTTGTTTCTCTTTCGGCCAAACTCCAATAAATTGCATGCTCCAGCCATCGGAAGCGCTGAAATTATCAATGGTTTGATATTTTATGCTACTTTCGACAACAAACCTGGTAATGTTGGACTTAGAAGGTTCATGTTTGCCCAACCCAATTTCAGATGCATAACTTGAAATTGATGCAATGGTAAGTACTAAAGCAAAGAGCAATCTGAGTGAGATGTGTTTATGAAAAAATGTAGTCGTTTTTAAGGGGTTGGGATTCATAATTTAAGTGTTGTTTTTTTCGGGAGTTTAATCCGCTTTTTTCTGTGTTATTATTATATTTTATTCAATCTTTTTCAAATTTAGTTTCGCTCTTCGCGGCATTCATCATTACGGAAGGCGAAAGAAAACAGGTTTGCCTAAGCCGGGCTTTATTTTTTTACCGTAGTACACTCTGTTTAAAGGCTCATACAATGTTTACTTTTGATATAGATCCATTTTAACTCCGTTTAAATCACTCTCAAAAGAATAATTGTTCTTTCCATGTCTGATATTTATGATTTTTCCATTGAAGAAACGGTTTGAATTCGCCCTGTATGGACTTAAACTTCCATTTATTGATGGTTTATACCCCATTAGTCCATCGATGATCGTATTGGCGTAATCCGAACCGGATAGCAGAAATGAAGCCCCGGCCCGCGCGCCTATTCGATTAATAGTTTCTGTCGATCCGGGGGGAACTAAGAATTCAATAGCCTGTCCCATGCCCGATTCAACGAAAGCATTTCTAAAATTACTCAGGATATTCTTTGCTTTTTCGAATTGTCCGAGGTCTGCAATAGCTTGAACCGTCAAAGCCGGCCAGCCAATATAGCAGCCTACCGGGCCATGGTCTGAACGGTCGGAATTGTAAGCGGCCTGATCTTTCAGGGACATAGCACGCATAAAGTTTGTCTGTGTTAATAATTCCGTTTCAACAAATCGAATCATCTCACTTTTCATTTGAGGTGTCAGGTCATCCTTCATTGTCATTCCGATGCTTAGGAAATCATAACTATGGCGGCTTATTATCGAATCGCCATTGGGATATTTTACTTTCCAAACGCCTTCACCCGGAACATAAAGGGATTTTACATGCTCCGAAAGCTGGTTTGCTTTGTCCGTCAGATCCTCTGCGCGTTTACCAGTCCCGTACAATGTATCATAATCTGCCATGCTCCGTAGCATCCAAACATTTTGAGCATTCATGGCCGGAATCATATGAATATAATTTGGATTTGTTTCAAAGAACGACCATGGATCTTTCCCATAATCCGCCAATCCATACTCCTTGTTGAATCGTTTTTCCCAACCTGTAGCTATATTGTATAAATGGTCGAGGACCTGTTTGCCATTGCATTCACTCTTTAGGAAATCAAAATCCTTGTTAATCCGCAGATAGCTATCGATTGTTTTGAAAAGGGCATAATCATTTACGGCATACCAATGATTCACAATTTGTCCGTTTTCATAATTGATCGCGTTTCCCTTATCAATATTTACATTTAAGCACATCTTGATAAATGCCTTCAACCCTTTGGGCTCTAATAATGCATACATATCAGCGAACTGGGATATTTCCCAAAAATAGGCCTGGTTATTTGCCCATTCGTTATTTGAGCCAAATGCAATATCCAACGTCGGATAAACATTATTCTGTTGGGTTTCCAGGAAACTGACAATAGACAGATAATATAACTCATACAGGTTTTTGTCGGAAGTTTCGAAAGTAGGCAGATAACCGGAATAGCTTTTGTTTTGAGGGGTAAAAACATCTTTCCAACGGTCTTCCCACCGGGATTTTGCATCGCTGAATGATTGTGTAAAATTGGTATTCCAGCTTTTTGAATTGGAAACGGCTGTGTTGCTTTTATTATCAATACATAAAACATAGGATATTGTTTTCTTTTCTCCCGGTTTTAAACGAATGTTCCAAAATGCATCAATGTCCTCCCCTGTATTCCGTATTGAGTCGGGTTTATTTTTGAATGAAAAGGCATAACTGTTGTTTGCATAGGATATCAATGCTTGTGCTGGATTATCGTTTATAAGACGTTCCGGGATCCCGGAGATAAGTTCCATTGACAGCGGAAAGGCAGCCTGTTTATTCGTTTTGTTTTCCAAATTGAGCTGCATAAGCACACCTTTTTTTTCAAAAACCAATCGCATAGTACTTGTGAACTCAACGCCCCTAAAAAGGGATTTATTTACCAATTGATAAGGATACCACTTTGATTTTTGGCTGAAGATTACAGAATCGTTTACCATTAATATCCCGGCAGGTTTCTTTAATTTACTGCCAGCTAAAAATTGTGTTTCAAATCCTCCCAAACATTTGGAAGATTTTACACTCCCCAAAAAGTTCCCAATTGCAGGAGAACAAGCTAATGTCCTGGTGTCAACAGACTGGCCGAAAATATGATCTAACGTTGGAATTTCGGTGTAGTTTTTTATTGGACATTCTGTAATTGCTACGCGATCTATCAAAAAACCTTCAATCATATCACGCTGATCCCCCTGTTTATCTTTAACCACTTTGCAGGAGTCTTCCAGAAATTCAAGCGTATGATTTCCTGATTTAATCGATAGGGTGGGTAATGTTATTGCAACCCATTTCATGTGATCGGACAGCCTTGTTTCGGAAGGAACCCAATAGACTGTATATTCCCGAGAATCGATTTCCCGAGAATCGATATATACTTTTAATTTTCCACTCTCAATACGGGATGCCGCAAAAGCATAGGACACATTTACATTAATATTTTTATCGACCGTAAAATCTTGCCGGATGGAGGTCTTCAATCCAGACTTTGCCGGTAATAGCAGACATTGAAAATTTGAATACGGGAAAAGGCGGGTATGATTAATAATGGATACTGGAAGATCAAACTTCCAACCAGGTAATCCCTCTTGAGGATGAATGGTCAGGCTTAATTCATCGGTTATGGGATATTCGAAATCTCCGTTTTTTATAAGATTCTGAGAGGAACTATCCGAATAGATGGCTAAAAAAAGTAAGACAAGGGTCATTATGATGAAATTGCTTTTCATAGTATTTTTTATTTTGGTTATCTCCGATTGTAAATTGTGAACGAAATGGCTTTCTTTTTTTTGCAAATATCGCTACAACCATCAACTTTCACTTTCGGTATAGGATAATTTACTTTTGTTATTGTAACACTTTATTCCTATTCTCTCAAATTACATATTTTACAGTTTATTTTATTGGTAGATTAAGCCGAAATTCTTTTCTTTGTGTAATTATTTATTTACTATGAAAACACGATCCCTATTCATTCGAAAAATACTATTCGTAATTTTGCTTGTTTGTACGACTTTCAGGGTGTCATCCCAAAAAGTCGAGCCTAATCAGATCAATAAATTTTCTACAGAACAGGGCCTATCCAGTAATATAATTTACACGGTATTGCAGGATCCTAAAGGTTTTATTTGGATTGCTACCGAAGAAGGCCTTAACAAATTCGATGGAAAGAGTTTCACCTATTTTGCTACGAACTCTTCCGGACGCTATTCTCTTACGCACAATCGTACTCAAACTTTGATTCTTGCTCCCGATGGGAATATTTGGACCGGCACGTCGGATGGGCTAAATATCTATGATTACCGGTCAGATAGTATTATTAAAGTCAGAAAGAATACAAATCCACTTAAATTAGTTTACAACGATATAACGTTCCTGACAACAAATGTCAGTAAAACCAAGACCTGGATTGGAACCTATGGCGATGGGGTAAACTATTTTGATTGGGCTAAAAGAAAGTTCTATGCTTTATCCCTGCCAAAGATCAAAAACATTCCACCTCCCTTGTTTGTAAGAAGTTTGCTGGAAGACGATAATGGTCGTCTTTGGATTGGAACTCAACACAACGGTCTCTATCGGTATGACCTTATTGAAAAAAGGTTTAATTATTATCCATTACCCTACAGCTCTCTTTTTATCCGAACCATTTACCAGGATAATTTTCGAAGGATTTGGATTGGTACTTCAAAGGGATGTTACTTATTTAATGAAACGACCAACCAGTTGGACTTAATAAACTATCCTTCGGAGCTGGCAACGAACTCTATCGGTGCAATTAAAGAAGACCATGCCGGAAGAATTTGGATAGGGACAGAACAATTTTTAATGAATTTTTCAGTCAGATCTTTCTCCGTAAAAGAGAAGTTTCTTTATCAGCTTATCAGCCAGGGAGAATCTTCATCCAGGCTTAGTTGCTCATCGATCAACTCCTTATATGCCGATCGGGATAACAATATCTGGATTGGGACAGCTTGGGGAGGTGCAAACATGTTGAAGGGTACACCTACTAAATTCAAGTTGTTTAAACATAACCCGGAGTCAGCCAATTCATTACCCAATTCACCTATTAATGCAATTTGTACCGATAATAAGGGTAGCCTGGTTATTGCAACAATGGGTACCGATAAGGTCGGTGTTTGTAAAATGAACCTTCAAAATGGTGAAATCAAAGAATTGGAATTAAACAAAAAGTTACCCGGTTATATTTATCAGTCGGCCTTATTCGATTCCCAAAATAATTTATGGCTTGGAACTTACAACAAAGGATTATTAAAAGCCAATCAGAATAATTCAAACTTCAAGCAGTTTCAATTTGATACGAAAAACCCGGGTTCCATTCCGGGTAACGATGTCCGGGCCATATACGAAGGAAAAGATAAGACAATTTGGATTGGGACAAACAATGGCCTAGCTAGATACGATGCTAAGAGTCAGCAAATTTATCGGATTGAAGCGGTAAATCGAAATGCGGTTGCCATCCGTTCAATTAAAGAGGCTGCCAATGGAACTCTTTGGATAGGAACTTATGGAGCTGGTGTCATTACGTATAATTACAAGACTCAACGGGTAAATTTTAGACCGACCACCTTGGCTCCGCATGTAATTACCGATATGTTGATATGCGGTGATAGTGTTTGGATTGCGTCGCAAGGGGAAGGCCTTTTTCTATATAACCAACGGAATAAAAAGAGTGTCATATTCACGGAATTAAATGGGCTGTCAAGCAACTACATAAGTTCCTTGTCGTGTGATAATACAAAGAAAATATGGATGGGGACCAGTAAAGGAATCTCAAGATTTGATCCAAGAACAAAAGAGATTGAAAACTTTAGTTCGGGCGATGGTATCCAAAATCGTGAATTTTCTGCACATGGGGCAGTAGCTTTACCCAACGGATTAATGGCATTTGGCGGTTTTGGCGGTTTAAATCTGTTCAACCCGTTGGAAGTCACAAAAAACGATAAATGCCCCTCCGTCATTTTTACAAAACTGCTTGTATCTAACGAATTAATTACGCCATCAGAAAACAAACGTAAAAACTCTCCATTAAAAGAAAATATCACGCTCGCGGATAAGATCGTATTGAATTACAATCAATCTGTCTTTACACTCGAATTCATGGGTGTGAATTATAATGCAAATCAAAAAATTCAATACGCCTATTTTCTGGAAGGTTCTGATAAAAAATGGAATCATTTAGGAACCCAGAACAGTGTAACATTTAGAAATCTACAGCCGGGTGAATACGTTTTTAAAGTGAAGGCATCCAGCCCCGATGCTGTTTGGAGCGATAAGAATATTGCGTCGATCGAAATAATTATAAAACCTCCTTTTTGGAAAACCTATTGGGCTTATTTTATATATCTGATCATTCTTGCCGCGATACTTTATTTTGTCTGGGTTTTTTTCACAACAAGAATTCGTGCGGCCAATAATTTAAAAATTGAAAGGGCTAAACGGGAAAATGATGAAGAATTGCATCAGGAAAAATTACAGTTTTTCACGAATATATCACATGAATTCAGGACTCCATTGACCTTGATTATCGGACCACTCGAAAAAATACTGATGGATGAAACCGAAGAAGAAAAGAAAGTTCATTTAAAACTGATGTTACGGAATGCCAAACGATTATTGGGAATGGTAAACCAACTCCTCGATTTTCGAAAAGCCGAACGGGGACAATTTAAATTGAAAGTACAGCATCAGGATTTGATCAATAATATAAATGAAATTATGATCTCGTTCGATGAATTAAGAATTCAGAAAAATATCAGTTTAGAGTTTATCCATGATGACCAATCCTTGTTGGCCTGGTTTGATGCGGATTTTCTGAACAAGTCTTTGTTTAATTTACTTTCGAATGCGTTTAAGTTTACACCCAATGGCGGCTGTATTACCCTGTTGGTTTGTACAACGAAAGATCTGTTGGACAATAGAATTGTTGAAATTTCATTAACCGATAATGGGAAAGGAATTTTACCCAAAGATATAAACAATATATTTAAACGATTCTACCAGGGTAAAGAACAGGGAAATACGCCAAAAGGATCAGGAATTGGACTACACTTAACCAAAAGTTTAATTGAATTGCACCATGGCACCATCGAAGTAGAAAGCACTCCAAATGTGAAAACGACCTTCAAAATTACGCTTCCGATAGAAAGAAGTGCTTATTTAGAAGGCGAATTCATGGATGAAGCGGAGATAGAATCAAACAGGGCGCTCGTAGAGAATGTTGTAGATCTGGATCTTGTAGATACCGAAAAAGCACCGGTCGAAAAGTCTAAGAATCAAAATAAGAAACGAATTTTAATTGTAGAAGACAACGAAGATATTCGTAGCTATATTCACAGTATCCTGGGTGTGGATTATGAAATACAGGAAGCTGAAAATGGGGCTGTCGCGCTTGAAATGGTTGCCTTAAATGAATATCATTTGATAATAAGCGATTTAATGATGCCGGAAATGGATGGAATCGAAATGTGTCACCGGTTGAAAGGTTCGATTGAAACGGATCATATCCCCATTATCATCCTCACGGCCAAATCGGAAATCGAGGATAAGATTGAAGGATTGAAGATCGGAGCCGACTCCTATATTACAAAACCATTTCATCCTGAACATCTGATTATCCGGGTTTCCAAGCTGATCGAGTTGCGGGAGCTGCTCAAAGAACGCTATAGCCATAAAATCTCCTTGGGCGATTTGAACAAACCAGACCTGGTATCCGCATCGCCGGATGAGCTGTTCTTGCAAAAAACAATTTCAATAATCTTAGACAAGATGGTTGAAACCGAATTTAATGGGGATGCCCTTGCCTACGAATTGGGCATCAGCCGAATGGGGTTGCACCGGAAAATTAAGGCGCTCACTGGACAAAGTACAGGTGAATTTATACGGAATATCCGACTCAAAAAGTCTTGTGAATTACTTAGTACGCAGGGAAAGAACATTTCAGAGGTTTGTTACGATGTAGGTTTTAATTCTCCCTCTTATTTTACCACCTGTTTCACTGAGGCATTTAAAATGACTCCTAGCGAGTATGTAAAAAGTTTAAAAAATACCACCACAACATAGTGAAGTAATGACCGGACGATACTGATTGGCGGAATTTGCGAATTCCGGTAGCTTTGTCTTGTCCACACGGACCTGTTTCTTCCAGAAGTAAAGCCTGGTGCCGATTGAGAAAATCGATTATTTCATATTCTTGTATTGTAACGATTGCAATCCGGTCCTTTCTCTATTTATAAATAGTTGCTCCTTAAAATAGATTCTGCACTGTAATCTAGTGTTGTGTAAAGTAGAAAATGTCGCATCTGTATTCGTGAAGCTGTCACTTCTCAGGGTACTGAATTGACGGCCTTACTCTGTTCTTTTAAGAAATTACCGTCAAGATAGCCTTAACAAATCACTAGTTGTTGATTATTTTTGTGAATGGAACTTTATATTTCTCCCCAAGTAAACTTTCATATTCTTTACAGAAATTATCATACGAGAATTTAGCCAACCCTTTTTTACCCAAATCGTACAGTGCATTACACTTAATATACAATGCATTTTCGTTTATGGAGTCGAAAAGGAAAATAATTTCACAAATTCTCATTTTGAGTTTAAGATTTGATTTTATACTTTCTTTCTCCAGCAGCGACCCAAGCATATCTAAAGCAAAGTTGGAGTATTGGGCCTTGTAAGTATCAATCCATTCAGCTTGCGTAAATGGCACTAACGGTCCGTAGCTAAGTAATTCAACCAGTTTAGCAACCGTGTCCTGATTATTCGTGATTTCAGACTCGGGAAGTTTCATCAACCGGGATATGGCGAGATAATCGCAAAAACAATCGTCATTAATTACAAGTTTCCAAAACCGACCTTCATTCTGAATACGCACATCGCCCACTTCTTCCAGTACGTTATTTAACCTGTTGATTGAAACATTCCGGTTGTTACGTGTAGATTTATTGTCTTTGTCTGGCCATAACAACGAGTCAATAATTTTGGTACTAATGCCCAGATCTTCATTACTGCTGAGTATTGTACAAAGAAGTATTGTTTTTAAGACAGGTGTAAAATGGCTCGTGATGTCGTTACCATTTTTATCTTTCACGTTAAATCCGCCCAAGAGCGAGATGGCTTTTATATTCCGATTGAAAATGGGAGCCGGTTCGATACCTGTTTTATCATTTCTTACCTCGAATGAATATTCGGCATTTTTGGTTTGTTTCTTCTTTTTACTTTCCTGTAATTGTTTATAATGGATAATAAGATATAAAACCATCCCAATAAGCCCAATACCAAGAATGGCGCATAAAATCAGTATTGGGGAAATAGATTGAGGCTCTCCCTGAATGGACTCAGACTTACTTAGTGGAGGATAACAGGTTTCGTAAAGGTCAATTTTACCTCCTCCAGCCTTATAGTCACGACAGAACAAAACATAAAGCTTATTCAGTTTTTGAGGTTTCATTAGCGTGAAAAGATTGAAGTCCGCTTCGAGTTGCTGATTTATATTGGATATGATATAGCGTATTTTCGGGTTGCTCTTCGATATTTTTATTAAGCTTCCGCCATCTTTGTTGGTCATCACATAAAAACTGTTTTCCTTCGGGCTATATACCATGTTACCGCAGGGTAAGCCATAGGTGTTTAAAGATGATTTCCAGATTTGTTTTACGCTGGATGTTTTCAGGTCAATAGCATACAAATCATTAAAGATCGTAGAGGGCTCTTCTTGTTTCCCGCTTTCGTTCCCTTCGCCGCTGAATATGAATAAGGTGTCGTTCAGAATAGTTGATGCTGCCGAATACCGTTTGGTTATGGCTTCAATTTTTTTGTTCTTCCAGGAGTTATCCTGAAGTGAAAATAAAAAGAAATCATTGGTATAACGATAGATTCCATATCCGCCAAAGGCAACAATGCTTGCGCGGTTTTGCCAATAGGCGGCTGTATGATGCCAAAAATGTGTTTCCTGAGTTCCAAACTGTTTCCTGGACCAAGTTGATGTTTCGAAAGAGAATACGGAAATACTTTGTTCGTCGAGACTATATGAAATGAGTCTTTGATTTTCGGAATCGAATACGAGCTGGTTTGTACTGCGTGAAGCCGGAAATCCGCCTCTAACCGGGATTGCTCTTTTATCTTTTGTCTCGGGGTTGTAAACGATGATACTGTTATTATCCGGGACAATATATATAAGGTTGTTTTTGGGGTCGAAAGTATATTGTGGATAGTTGCTGTTTTTCAAATCGAGGGAAAGCAGCTTTGTCCATTTCGTATAATAATCGATCAGCCATTCTGGGTTATGCACTTTGGCAACAGCTTGTTTTTTTTCATCGTAGCATATTATATCCTTGTGCTTACACAATTTCCAAGACCGAAATAAATTATTGTTGTGTTTTAGTTCAATATTCCGTAGGTTCATTGGAGGAACTTCCTCCGTGATGAAATTGGGAATTGAGCTGACTCCAAAGCAAATTTTGACATCACCAAAGTTTTGAACCGAGTTAGGAAAACTATGCGTAAATATATAGTCGTCGCATCGTAATGTAATTTTCCGGTCGGAATTGGAGAGTATGATGTTTAGATTGAACCAGCTATTAAAATCGACAGATTTTTTGATAGGAATAAGCTGGTTATTGATAAGCAAGATAAAGGTCGGTTTGCCTAATTCGTTTGTGGCTATACTCAGGATGATCGAATTCCCTTTGTCGCTTACAATACGTATAATTGAGCCAAAAAGAGTTTCCTTCCTGATTAACATATCAAATCCAACTCCCAGGTTGGAGCCAAGTTTTACGAACTCGTCGTTCTCCAACGATAGTCCGGTACGATCTTTACTCAGAAACTTGTAGGATTTAAATTTTAATCCATAGTCAATCTTATTTTCGGCAGTCACCACAACTGTACACAATAAAATGGCCATTAGACCTAATGTAAATTTTTTCATCTCGTTCTTAAGTGTTAAATATAGCGCCAATTTGCTGACCAAAAAAAACTATTTTTTTGATCAGCGATACAAAAATAGGCATAATAATGAACAATTTTGAAAAAATCGTTTCATAAAAAAAAAAAAAACGATTAAAAAACGATTTATATCTTTTTTTAATGACCGTTTAATTGCTTTGTAGATCATTTTTTAATTGCCTGCTTCTAATTTTGCGCCAGCTTTGAGGAAAGCTCTCTGTGTGTATATGAACATCAGGTATCGTTTATGAGACGCATAATTGAGTTTTGCAACGACCAACGACGGATAGGGCGGAGATATATTAAACGTATTGCGCATTACGGATACGGTTAAATTCGGGAATACAAATTAGAATACCTGTCGACCGCAAGAAAGGTGACACAAATAGAAATAAATAGAAAGATATAAAAAGCAAATATAAAACAAAAACATTATGAGTCCTTAAATTTAAAACAATTTCTCAGAGATCGGATTGAAAATGAAAAACATTAATCTTAGAAAAATACAAAGTAAAGTATGGAAAAATTAAACCACTTATTGAGATGGATAAGTTGCATTAAGCGTGTAACGCTATTAATTATTTTGTGCAGTATGGTGACAGCTCCTTTAGGCGCTCAAACCAGAAAAATATCGGGAGTAGTAAATGATCAGAGCGGTGTTCCGATTATCGGAGCCAATGTGCAGGTAAAAGGAGAAAAGCATGGAGCTCTGACAGACATCAACGGTAAATTTACGATAGACGCCTCTACCGGACAAAAGTTGGTAATTGGTTATATCGGATTTGAAACCAAAGAAGTTCAGGTTGGTAAAGACAATTCTTTACGAATAGTACTTCAGGAAGATGATAAAGTGTTGGATGAAGTAGTAGTGGTCGGTTATGGAACGCAGAAGAAGGCAACTCTTACCGGGGCTGTATCTGCAATCAGTAACAAAGAGATCATGACCACTAAAAACGAGAACGTAATGAACATGATGACGGGTAAAGTTTCCGGAGTCAGAGTTGTACAGAAGAGTGCAGAGCCAGGGTCATTTAACAATGCATTTGATATCCGAGGCTTTGGCGATGTCCTTATCGTAATCGATGGTATTCCACGGGACAACTTTACAAGGATTGACCCGAATGAAATTGACAATATCTCCGTACTGAAGGATGCTTCGGCAGCAGTTTATGGAGTAAATGCGGCGAATGGGGTTGTGTTGATAACGACCAAGAAAGGTACGTCAGCCAAGAAGGACAAATTCGATTTTACTTATTCAGCCAACTTCGGCGGGCAAAAATCCATCGGATTACCGTTAGCTACCGATGCCATTGGTTATATGACTTTGATGAACGAAAAGCGGAAGCGTAACTTCGGCCAGAATTATGTAACTCAGCAGTCACCAGCTTTTGATGATACCGAATTTGAAGCATTCCGTAACGGAGATCGTACCTCTTCGAACTGGGGAAATCAGGTACTGTCCAATTTGGCTCCTCAAACGCAACATTCCCTTAGCATGAATGGAGCCGGTGATAACATTAGCTATTTCTTTAATTTGGGCTATCTGAGTCAGGACGGCATCTTTAAAACCGGCGATTTGAATTACAACAAATGGAATTTCCGTGCCAATGTTGATGCCAAGATCGCGAAGAATTTCAGGACCGAACTCAAGGTGTCGGGTATTATGGATACCAAAAACGATATTATCGGAGGGGCCTGGAATATTTTCAAATCTATCTGGAACCAACTTCCTACCGATGCTATTTATGCCAATAACAATAAACTATATCCCGGAACTGCGTCCGGATTTGTGAATCCGGTTCTTGCCATTGATGCCGACAAAACAGGCTACAGTCGAACCAATGACAAATGGTTACAATCCTCATTGGCATTAATCTACGATATACCATATGTAAAAGGTTTATATGCAAAGGCATTGTACAGTTATGATTATCACCTATCGGACAACAAACAATACAAGAAAGCTGTAACCATGTATACCTACGATGCAGAGAAAGATGTGTATAATCCTGTTGTATTAAACAGTCCATCAACTGTTTCACGTTCATACGGATACAATATAGGATCCATGATGCAGTTGTCGTTGAACTATGAACAAAAATTCGGGAATCATAACGTGAAAGCGTTGGCCCTGTACGAAGAGAATAGCACTAGAGGAGATAACTTCAATGCTTTCCGTGAGTTATCATTGGATGTGGATCAGTTATTTGCCGGTAATGATCTGCGTCAGACAGGTAATATGGATCCCAATGGCCTATATAATAACACCAAGAAGAGTTTTGTCGGCCGTCTGAATTACGACTATAAATCGAAATATCTATTGGAGGCAAGTGCCCGTCTTGACGGTTCATCCAGGTTCAAGGCCGGTCAGTGGGGCGTCTTTAGTGCCTATTCGGCCGGATGGCGAATTTCGGAAGAATCCTTTATTAAAGATAATGCTTCATTAAGGTTTATCGACAATCTGAAACTAAGATCATCCTACGGGGTAATGGGTGATGATCGTGCATTAGATTTTCAATTCTTAAGTGGATACTCGTATCCAAGCGGAGGAACCGTGTTTGGAGGCAATTTTGTTAATGGAATCGGCTTTTATCCAGTTGCTAATCCAAATATTACCTGGGCCACATCTAAAACCTACGATGCCGGAATAGATGTGGATTTGTGGAAAGGATTGTTTGGTGCGCAGGTCGATTTCTTTGTCCGTAACCGTTCCGCATTATTAGGTACACGTATCCAGTCGGTTCCGGGTACAGTCGGTGCAGCATTGCCTCAGGAAAATATTAATAAGGATCAAACACTGGGTTACGAAATCGTGCTGACTCATAAAAATACCATTGGTGATTTTAGATATAATATTTCCGGTAATATGTCAATAACCCGTAATAAAACAATTTATGTGGATAGGGCTCAATCGGGGAACTCCTACGAAAACTGGAGAAATAATCCGATCAACAGATATCAGAATATAGTATGGGGAACTACCTGCTTGGGCCAATTCCAATCGTATAAACAAATATACAGTAGTACTGTCAATTACGGAGGCGGAAATCAGGCAATTGTTCCAGGAGATTATTACTATAAGGACTGGAATGGTGATGGTGTGATAGATGGTTGGGACGAAAAACCCATTGCCACCAAGTCGGTTCCCCTGATTAATTACGGACTTACATTAGGAGGTCAATACAAGGGTTTTGACCTGAATATGTTGTTCCAGGGAACGGGTCTTGTTTATGTTCAGTACCAGGAGCAGTTAGCAGAACCACTCTGTTGGGATAGGAATGCATTGGCATTGTTTATGGATAGATGGCATACTGCCGATCCGAATGCCGATTATTTCGATCCGAATACAAAATGGATCCCGGGTACATTTGCGGCCGTCGGTAATGGATCGGTGAGGGGTTCGGGAACCGCTTCTATCCAGGATGCTTCCTATATTCGGTTGAAGAGTGTAGAGTTAGGCTATACGATACCGAGGAAGATCATGAAAATTGCGGGAATGGAATCGGGGCGTGTGTACATCAACGGATATGATTTATTCACCTTTACGAAACTTAAATTCCTTGATCCAGAACATCCGGGTGATGAACTGTACGGGTACATTTATCCGTTGGTGAAGACTTTCAATGTAGGCTTTAATGTTACTTTCTAATACTAATTACGATGAAAATAAAACAGATATTAATTATAGCATTAATAGGAATGTGTGGCGCATGTAACACGTTAGATGTACTGCCACCCAATTTTCTTAAGGATTCGGATATTTTCACAAGTGAAAGCGGAGTTACGGCATATTTAACCCGATTGTACAGTGAATTGCCTATCGAGGATTTTAAATACAGGCGCGATGCCGGGTTCAATGTATTTGAAAGCTTTTTTGGGCTGGGTATCAATACCGGCGAGTATATTCAGGCTGATTATGTGCGGAACTGGGATACCAATTCAGGATTCGGATACTGGCCGTATGGTAATATCCGGAATGCAAACTATTTTATTCAGACTCTGCCTAAATATGCCTCTTATTTGCAGGAGAGTGATATGAAAGCCTGGTTGGGCGAGGCGTATTTTTGCCGGGCGTATTACTACTTTGGGTTGGTAAAACGCTACGGCGGAGTGCCTATCGTTACGAAACCCCAGGATCCTTATGCACCGCTTGATTCGTTACAGGTGCCCCGGAACAAAGAGGTAGAAGTTTACGATTTTATAAGTAATGACTTACAAAAGGCAATTGACTATTTACCAGAGACAAGTGTTGCCGGACGAGCCAATAAATATGTGGCAGCAGCACTCAAATCGAGAGCCATGCTATTTGCCGGATCGATAGCCAAATACGGAGCAAATTCGTATGTCGGGTCAGACGCACAAGTAAAGGGACTTGTCGGAATTCCGGCCGAACGTGCACAGGATTTCTTCCAACAGAGTTATGATGCCGCTAAATTATTGGAAGGGAAATACTCCTTGTATAATGTGAATCCGGACAAAGCGCAGAATTATCAGGATCTTTTCCTGGATGAAAACAGCAAGGAGAATATTTTCATTAAGCAATACGTATATATGGAGTCGGTTGAAAATTCACGTCATAGCTGGGATGCCTTAAATTCACCACAACAAATGACCAACTCTTACGGAGCGTGTATGACTCCAACATTGGATTTGGTAGAGTTGTTCGGGGAAGTTAAGGTGAACGATGATGCGGGAAACCCCATCCGTTTCGATAAGAGATCAGACCTGTTAGCCTCGCTGACTCCGCGCCAACGTGCGGTAGCTTACTATCCGGGAGAAGAGCTAAGAGGTATCGAGATCGATATTCAGGCCGGTCTTTTTACCGGGAATTATACTCCCACAGCCGTTCCTCGTACAGCAACTTCGACCTTAGCAACGTATACGGATAAAGCAACCGGAATAAAATACCGTATTATGGGATTGAGTGGTATGGGCGACGGCTCCACGACCCGCTCCGGTCTTATCATGAAAAAGTACATGAATTATAAAATGCCGTTGGCTGATGTAAATCTTTGGAAATCGACCCAGCATTGGATTGACATGCGCTATGCCGAAGTATTGCTGAACAGAGCTGAAGCAGCTTATGAACTTGGAACTGACGAAATGAAGGCAGACGCGTTAACACAAATCAATGCCATAAGAGATAGGGGCGGAGACAAACTGTTTACCATGAATGACCTTACCATCGACGAGATAAGAATGGAACGTCGACGCGAACTTTGCTTTGAGAATCAAACATGGTGGGACCTGCGTAGATGGAGAATTGCAGATAAAGTAATTAATAATACCCAGTATCATGCTTTGTATCCTTACTATATTATTAAAGAAGGCAAATATATTTTCAAGAAAGATCTGGAATTTCACAAGGCATACTATACATTTGGATTGCAACAGTATTACGAACCAATCCCCGGCGGTGAGATAAATATGAATCCAAATCTTTTACCGAACAATCCATTGTATTAAAATTTAAACTAAAGATTATTAGTATGAAAGGAATCATAAAATTCGCGGTATGTTTACTCATTGCTGCTGTAAACTATTCCTGCCTAACAGGGATAGATGACTATCAGATGCCTAACGAAACATTGAAGGGTGTTGTTATTGACAAGTATACCGGTCAACCTATGTTGACGGAAACAGGAGGTTACCGGATCAAGCTTGAAGAATTGAGCTGGAGTAGTACACCGACTCCGGAGTATTTTGGAAACAAACAAGACGGTACGTTTTTTAATTCGAAGATATTCAAAGGACACTACCGGATAAATGTTGAAAACGGGCCGTTCATTCCGCTTACAGACACCATTGAAATGGATATTAAAGGTGTGACAGAACACAATTTTGAAGTAGAACCTTATTTGCATCTCAATATTACCGATTTGCAGGTTGTGGATACCACTTTCACGGTTAAGTTCAACATCACAAGCGAGAACAATATGTACCAGGTGCTTGATGCCCGTGTGTTTGTCAATAATACTTCGTTTGTAGGTTCGGGTGCAAATATAGCTGACTATTCGGTACAGAAAATTGATTTGTCGACCACAATGAATGAATTAATTTATGCAAACGAGTACTCCTTCAAAGTGTCGGAACTGAAACGTGGCCGTACATTTTATATTCGTGTAGGCGCCCGTGTGGATGATCCGATTGCAAAGAAATATAATTTGTCGGAGATAAAAGAGATACAGATCCCATAATCTGATTAATAGAGAGGGTTACTCTGCTTTCTTAGAAATAGTAGCCCTCTCTGTTTTTAGATCATGATTATATAGGTTGCATTCGTTCCCAGAGTTGTTTAGGTTAACAAATTAAGGTGTTTGCTTTCTGATTTAGTTAAAAAGATCTCAAAAACTCTGACAAACAGTCAGATATCCCAATAACATTAACTCTCTAATACAATTCTTCTTATGAAAAAAATCACGCTATCATTATTTGCTATTTGTTTAGGATGCTTGTCATCATTATCAGCTAAAACCATTTATGCCAATGCGGCAAGTGGCAATGACCAGGATGAAGGTCTGACCCTTGAAACTGCCGTACAAACCGTATCGAGAGCCTATGATTTGGCCTCCGATGGTGATGTGATCAAATTAGATGGGACATTCCTTCTTGAATCGCAAATTGTGTTGGATAAGGTACTCACGATTGAGAGTACAGGGACAGAAAAGGCCGTTCTCGATGGACAGAGTACTTGCCGAATATTTACTTTCCAGAAACAGATAACATTGAGAAACCTCAACCTGCGTAATGGGTTTACAAGTTCGGACGAGGGAGGAGGAGCAATTTACAAATGGATTGCTTACTCTATGGAGATGAATATAACCGATTGCATATTTGAAGGAAATGTATCGACCAAGCAAGGTGGCGCAATCAAAATGTTGACTTACGGAGGTTCGGATTTGCTTAAGATTGACCGCTGTGTGTTTAAAAACAATCAATCGGGTGATCATGGTGGAGTTTTGGCTTTTATTACGGAGGGAGGCAATCCTGAGGGTAATAAAGCGACTCTCACTCTAAGCAATTCAACATTCACCGGTAATAAAAATAACGGAGGCGGAGGTGGAATTCTTTTTGCAGCTGGAGGTGCGCTAAATTGGGGAACTTTTAATTTTATCCATCTTACTGTTTCCGGTAATTCCGATTATCAGAATGCTGCAGGAAATTTACCCGGATTTGTATTCATAGGAAGTGCAATGGCAGTGAATGTAATCAATTCAGTCATTGAGGGAAATTCCACGGCTAACGGTGATTTTGCCGATTTTTCGTTTGACAGTACAACTCCAACAGCCCTAACAATTAAAAACTCCATTGTCGGACATGTCACAAACTATGGAGCTACCATAGATCCTGCTAATTTCACAGTTATAGAGAGCTCCGTGAACAATACTAAATTTGTTTCGGATGCATTGCTTGCCGGGTTGGGTGCTTTTAACGGAGCTTATTTTCCACTTACCGGACAATCGCTGGCTTACGATTACGGTCGCACCTCTACTATTCCTGCTGCCCTGAACACCGACCAGGTTGGTAATATCCGAACTAACGCAACCTATTCATCTGCCGGTGCTGTAAATTTTTATCAGAATGTAGCTACAAGTATCGGAAGCGTAAGCGAGAAACCGGATTACACTATCAACCAACATAGTGTGACTGTAAATTCTGCTAGGGCCCAAGTTGAGATCTACAACCTAACCGGTTCGTTGGTTTACTCTTCATTTGTGACCGGAAGCAGAACTATCCGGTTATTACCGGGAGTGTATATTCTCAAATCGATGACAGCTACTAAAAAATCAATATCCAAATTTATTCTCAATTAGAAAAGCATGAGGAACTGCAAAGTTCCTCATCTAAATAAATCTTTTACTAATTAATTAATTAAAATCGTTATGAAAACAAAAAAAATTACTCTTTTAATGCTGGTAGCAGCTCTTGGATGGTCTTTGAATGTTTCGGCAAAAGACATTTATGCAAACTCAACATCGGGTGATGACACGAAAGATGGAAGCACCGCAGAAAACGCAGTTCAAACAATTACTCAGGCTTACACATTGGCAACTGATGGTGATGTTATTCACCTTAACGGAACCTTTACCTTTGAAGAACAACCCCTTTCAGTCGAAAAGGCACTTACTATTTTGAGCGATGGGGGTAAAGCTGTTCTGGATGGGACTAACAATTCGCAGATTTTAATTTTGAAAGCTTCGGTTACCCTGAAAAATCTCAAGATCACCAAAGGCTATTCGGGCGATCAGGGTGGTGCAATCAATATTCCTCTCGGATTAGACAGAGACGTAAAAATCCAGGATTGTTTGTTCATCGGCAACAACACAGATGGACGTGCTGGTGCTATTTGGGCTCAAACTTACGGAAATGCCGATAAATTGACTATCGAACGTTGCGCATTTATATCAAACACTTCGTTAAGTCATGGTGGCGCTATAGCCTATATTGCAGAAGGAGGTTCAACCAATCATGCTGTCCTGACTATTAATAATACCACTTTCGCACAGAATACCAACGCTGCTGGTGGAGGTGCAACTTTGTTCGTTGATGGAGGTGCAACCGGTTATGCAACTTTCAATTTTAATAACATAACCCTGTCAGGTAATACTGGCGGCGATAACGGTGGTAACTGCCCGGGTATTCGTTTTATTGGTAAAGATATGACCGTTAATATTAAGAACTCAATTATCGAAGGCAATACAGCCAGTGATGGTTTGTTTTATGATATTAGTTTCACCGATAATCCTACAGCGTTGAGTATTATAAATTCGATTGTTGGCTATGTAGTTAATAACGGTGCGGTAGTAGACGCCAGTTCATTTACAGTTGTCGGAAGCGATGTAAACGATATGCACGAAGCAGATACCGAATCGGTTGCAGGCTTAGGCGAATTGACAACTGGTTATTATTTTCCTCTTACTTCCGCATCAAAAGCATTTGATTATGGACGCATGCAGAATATTACCTCTGATTTATATGTGGATCAAATTGGAAATTTACGTAGCAGTGATTCAAGATGTTCGGCCGGTGCAGTTGAATTTTTTAGCTTTACCCCAAATGGGATTTCTGAACAAAAAATTGATAACCTGAAACTTAGTACTGTTAAGAATGCTATCTCAATTGAGGTACCCACAGCTCGGGTAAAAGTATATAACCTGTTAGGAAAACTGATAAACGATTCCAAAGTGATCGGTAGCAAAATAGTATCGGTTGCTGCAGGCGTATATATCGTTAATATCGAATCAAATACCAAAGTAATAAACCAGAAGGTGGTTGTTCGATAACTAATAGTTGTTTTTCATTCATATCGGTTCCTTATCATTGTTAGCGATAAGGAACCGATATACAATCGAAGTTAATTTTTTAATTATAGTAACAAGGATACATCAATACTCTGAAAAAATGAAGAAAATAATTTTAGTGTTCTTTATACTGATAGCGCTAAGTAATTACATCAAAGCCGATATCTCAACCAATAACTGGTACGTAGGGAACACACAAAAAGGCGCATGGATTCAGTTTGACAAAGTGTGGCTCTCGGCCGGAACGTACAGGTTTACAACACGGGCTGTTGCTGAATCGGCTGGAAAGACAGTAAAACTTCAATTGAATGGCGTTGATTTGCAGCAGAATATTGCAGTGCCTACAAACACGAATAACGAGTTTCAGTTGGTGCATCTTGGGAGTAAACAACTTACCGAAGGATATTATAATATCCGATTGGTATTTGAGACCGGGGATGTAAACTGTGACATGATATTCATTAAAAAGAATACCAATACCTCAACTTCAATATTGGCAGATGATATTACCTATTCTGTTGATTTTACTGCAAAACCCTTAATGGCACCTATCGGAGGTGTCAGTTTCGGAACAGCTTATCTGGCGAAAGGTGGCGATCCGGGAGACGAAGCCATGTGGACAGACGATAGAGGCAATTACTTCAGCCGTAAGCAAATGATGTCGTGGTACAAGCAACAAATTTATGCCTATTCCTGGCCAATTAGCGACGAAGCGCAAGATATACTTGTTCAGGAATATGTGGAATCGAAGGTTGCCATCATTTTTGCTCACGGACGCGGTGAACTTGACACTAATTATCAAATAGAAGACAGGGGTTATACCCCAGGTATTGGAGGAATGGGCTGTATGCAAAATGGAAAGTTGGTAGATGCTATCAAACGCAACGAATTTGCACGAAACAATATAAAATTTGCATTTTTCTCCGATAATGCTGTTTTTCCATTGGCATGCCAACAATATTTAGGAAAGCCTATGAATTGGGGAGACCCTACATGTCAGGAATTTTTATGGAATTATATATTTAAAAAATGGTATCAAACTATTCCTGCCGATATGTTATTTCAGGTCACGGCAGGGACAGTGCCCATTCAACTTTGGTCGGCTAATGCGAACTACGATTATTCCACTTGCGATTCAAAAATTTACGAGTTTTTGAAATACATTGAGGGGAAGATGAAGAGTGAGTTTAACCTGAATGTTGCCTGGATACTCGATGGTACATTCATGAGTCGCGATCCTCGAACCACAGCCTTAGCCTGGGGTAAACAGGGTTGGTTTATATGGGGGCAAAATGTCACTCAGATGGTAAGTCTCAATGGTCGTTATTTTGCGTTTGCTCTCAACGGAGGACGATATCCTCTACGTTCGGTATGGTACAACGACTGGAATCCCGATACCGGAGCCGGAACCAACAGTGATGGAACCAAAGATTATCACACCTCATCGTTATTATCTACCGGGGATCCGATAATCCGGTCAATCTACAAGCAAGCAGTAAGCCAGAAAGCACAATGGTTAGTAATGGAAAGCTGGTGGGATTGGTATGAAGGGTCAATTTATTGTCGAAGTGAAAATCCCGAGCACAAATATCCAAATCAGTTCTTATCATTAATAAGAGAGTATTCCGACCGAAATTCCGAATCGATACTGCTCGAGGCCGAAGGCTGCGACGAGTTTTCATCATTGTCTACAGGGAATAAAGGAGGAGCTTATCGCGTACATTGGTACAAGGATTTGGATAAAGATATGATCGATGCCAACTTATCAGTCGATTTGGATATTTTCCGGCCGTTGCATAAGATCGGTCCAATTGTAAGTCAGGGAAAACCGGCAGCAACATTAAAAGATTTCTCAGTAGGTTTTTATGATATATGGGGATTCACTGATGCAGGTAAGATCTATTGCCACGAGGTGGATGGAATACCGGCAAATAATTGGGTTGCAGCCAAGAGTGCTACCAATCAAGTTATTAAAAGCTTATCGTTAAGTGGATATACTGCATGGGGAATCTCAACGACCAACAAAGTAGTTAGTTGTACTTTAAATCAAAATAATCCAACACAAAACAGTACAGCCTGGCAGGTGAGAACCGACGCCACAGCTAATATAATTGCCGTAGCTACAACCTTAAAAGAAGTTTTTGGAATCGATGCTAATGGAAATGTGTATTATAAGGATTTGAGCGCACGAAAATCATGGAAGTTAATCCCAGGAGGTAAATTGAAATCAATTACAGCAGATGAATCCTTTGTGTGGGGATTTACAACTGACGGTCGTCTAGCCCGATTCTCTATTCAGGATAAGACAGACTGGGCTTATTTCAACAATACCTATAACCTGACCAAAATTGATGCGGGAGCAAGCGAAGTATGGGGAATAAATAGTTCCAATGAGATTTATCGAATCAGTTCATCGGGCTGGGGTGACTGGGAAAAAGTATTAACCGGCTATGTAAACTTTAGTGTAGGAGTTGAATACGTTTGGTTGCAGGATGCAAATGGCAATATGTATAATTGTAAGCTTGAAGGATTCGAACCACGATCGTCTTTTGGATATCCGGTTCTTACGGCATCACCAGAAGTTACAGGATCAGATAATTTCTTGAAATTGATAAATAAATCGTTTACAGATGAAATCCGGTTTAATGTTTTGTTTCAAAACAATCAGCCGCTTATAGTTAATCTCTATAATGTAAGTGGGCAACAAGTTAAAAGCGTGGTTATTCCAGCAGAATCAGCTACAGGAACATGCGCAATAAAAGATCTTGGCGCTTTGAATGAAGGAGTTTACGTATTAACCATAGACCGGAATGGCGTAACGAGTTCTTTTAAAGTGATGAAAGTAAAATAGATGTTTGTGAGAGTTGGTTTTGAAATAAAATGTTTTTTGAAAGTAAGAGTTTAATATGAAGGTAGATAAAAGTATTGTGTTGTTTCTTTTTTCATTCCTGATAACTGTGGGAATACGTGGAATTGAATATAAACATGTATTTAACCCGCAGCAGGGATTGGTAAAATACGAAGAGCGTCCGTATCGAGATGAAATTTGTCTGAATGGGAAATGGAAATTTATGCCCCTGTATGAGGCAAAAGCATCGGACTTTACGCATCCCGATGTTTTCAGATGGGAAGCTACGGATATCAAAATTCCATCGCCGTGGAATGTAAATGACTTTACCGATAAGCATGGAGGCGATTTCCTGGCATATCCATCGTATCCATCAAAATGGACAAAGGCCAAGATTGCCTGGATGAAAAAAGACGTTGAAGTACCTGCCAACTGGTCTGAAAAGCAGTTGATCCTTCATTTTGAGGGTATTCTGGGTAAAGCCGTGATTTATGTAAATGGAGAAAAAGTAGGCGAAAATTTTGAGCTTTTTCTTCCGTTTGAAGTTAACGTCTCTTCGTTCATACGCCCCGGAGCTAAAAATGAAATAGTTGTAGGCGTTGCGAAAGCCGATTTGTTTGATACACAAGGAAAATATGGTCGTCGAACGTATGTGGGAGGATCCATGTGGGGAACTGAGATGGTAGGTATTTGGCAGGATGTGTATCTATTTGCTTATCCGAATATAATGGTTTCGGGAGTTTTTGTACAACCTGATGTCCGGAATGATATACTGAAACTTGCAGTAGATGTTCGGAATAATACTTCGGAAACAAAAACCATAACGTTGGGTGGAAGCATAAATAAATGGGTAAATAGTGCAGGTAAGCAATTGGCAGAGATTCCGGCAGAGAAGGGATATTTTGAAACTGCTTCGGCGTTGATTTTTTCACCTCAAAAAATAACTATTCCCCCACATACAACTCTATCTGTCGATTTACAGAAAAAGGTAAGCGGTCAGTTAAATTACTGGACTCCGGATTCACCTGATTTATATGGAGCTGTAGTGACACTAATCGACAAAAAGAATGTAACAGACAAAAAAATAGAAAGGTTTGGTTGGCGTCAGTTTACTGATGAAGGAGGAAAGTTGTTCCTGAATGGTAAACCTTTGCTGCTAAAAGGAGATTCCTGGCATTTTACCGGTGTACCGCAAATGACCAGGCGATATGCATGGGCTTGGTTCAATATGCTCAAAGATGCAAATGCAAATGCAGTAAGGCTTCACGCGCAACCTTTTCCCCGGTTTTATCTGGATGTGGCAGACGAAATGGGAATTTGCGTACTCGACGAAACAGGGATCTGGGCCAGCGATGGAGGCCCTAAGATAGACAGCGATGAGTATTGGAACCGCTGCGAGCTACATTTACGTAAATTGATCACGCGTGACCGCAATCACCCTGCTGTTTTCGGATGGAGTGTCTGTAATGAAAACCTTCCTGTTGCGATGTATGTTTTCAAAGCCCCCGAAGAACTTGTACAAAAGCAAATAAGCGAGATAAATCATTGGGTAGCGGTTACCAAAGAGATGGATCCTACCCGTTTCTGGATTTCGGGTGACGGAGAAACAGATAAAGTAACAGATCTACCGGTAGTAATCGGTCATTATGGAGACGAAAGTTCTATCAGGCATTGGTCATCTCAGAATAAAGTATGGGGCGTAGGTGAAACCAGTATGGCCTACTATGGAACTCCAAAGCAGGTTTCAAAAATCAACGGTGTACGTTCATACGAAAGTATGTTAGGACGTATGGAAGGTATTGCGCAAGAATCGTACGACCTTATAAAGCAACAACGTAATGCCGGGGCATCTTATGCAAGTGTGTTTAACCTTGCTTGGTATGCTTTACAACCCTTGGCGCTTGGAAAAAAAGATTTGTCGGTTGCGCCAAAGGCCGACGAAGGGATCTTCTTTGGATTTGAAGAAGGCCTACCAGGTATGCAGCCTGAACGTTTGGGCCCCTATACGACAACTTTGAATCCCGGTTACGATGATGCTTTGCCTTTATACCGTACCTGGCCCATGTTTGATGCGGTTAAAGCAGCCAATAGCCCAGAAATAAAGCCATACACGGCTTTGAGAAAAGGTAAGGAATCAGTTCAACACTCCATTAAACCAGTGGATGTTACTGTTGTGTTGGGAAGTGCACAGTCATCGTTGCGCGACGACCTGGTAAAAATTGGTTTAACCGTCAAAGATATAGCCACATCCAAACTCACTTCGAACAGTTTGATAATTATTGATGGGAAGAACGTACCAACTAATGAGAAATTATTAAAATCAGTAAAGAATGCTATCAGTTCCGGATCGCAGGTCCTTGTTTGGGGAGCCGATCCTGAAGGATTAAACGTGCTGAACACAATCTTACCATATAAACTTGAATTACAAAATCGTAAAGCTACTTCGTTTCTAAAGGAGAAAGATGTTGCTATATTGCAGGGCTTGAATCATGCAGAGTTCTATTTTTCAGAACTTTTGCAACGAGGAAAGACGGCAATGAATTACGGTTTGAGTGGAGATTTTATGCACAAAGCAACTCCTGTATTGGTAGCGTGTCCGACCGATTGGCAATGCTGGAACTACCAGGCCGAAACCACTAAAACGGCAAACGTGTATCGAAGTGAACTCGAAACCAGCGGGTCTGCAACTGCTATGGCTGAACTGAATGAAGGTAAGATGCATGTGATTATTTCCAGCCTTGATTTTACAGATATTCCAAGGGAAAGCGAATTGGTAGTCCACATCTTGTTGTCGAATTTAGGAGTAGGATTTAATAGTGATAATACATCTAAAATGAAGGCCATTGATGAACAAGGTTGTTTGAAAACTGCGCTTATTTGCGGAGCATTCAATATTGACTCAAAATCACCTATAGAAATGATTGATAACACTTTTATTCCTAACGAAACAGATTTAAAACCTGTATTGGGAACCGTATCAAACGGTCGTCATTGGGTGTTGGTTAATTCGAAGCCAAACGGTACTGTTGATATTCGTAATGCGCAAATAAGTGGAAGTAATGAAAATGCTGCAGTTTATTTGAGCTTTTGGATTTTTAGTCCCCGATCACTTGTAAATCTGCTTGCCGAACCTGACATGCCTAAACTTGACATGTTAGTGGGTGCGGAAAAAGCATTTGCTGTATTTGTCAATGGAATATGCGTTGGGAAAAAAGAATCAGAACACTTTGAGGTAGGATCTAACAAGATTCAAAATCTTCCTCTTGAAAAAGGTTGGAATCATTTCCTGATTAAAATAGCAAAAGGATCAGGCGAAGGGAGCTGGAATACAAGCTTCCGTTTCCACTCAGATAGTGAAGAATATATGAAACAAGTGCTTTCGTCCGTCGTAAGATAACACTTGAATCATTTCTGTTGATTAATGTCTTATTAGTATACTCAAAAAGTTAAGTATCAACTGTAAATATTTATAGAATGAGGGGAAAATTTATTTCGTTTATTTTTTTTGTGATGATTACAAATCTATTGTCAGCATCTAATATTTCCCAATTTATTCACGAGTTTCATGGAAATAAACTGAGGATAGAGGCCATAGATGATAAAATAATTCATATTGAAAGGTATCCAATTGGTAGTCATCAAAAAAAAGATAATCTTGCAGTTGTGCTAAGTAAACAAATTATAATGTCAAACAAAGAGACAGCTGAAAATTTTATACTGAAAACAAAAGCTATACAAATACAAATAGATAAAAAGACAGGCATCATAACATTTTATAGTGCTATCAATAATCCGGTATTAAAAGAAGCTAAAACAGACTCTGCGTTCGAAGTTGCTTCAGATATTTGTGGTAATGCTTTTCATATTCAGCAAACATTTTCTTTACCGGCAAATGAGGCTGTATACGGTTTGGGACAGGATCAACGTGGGATTATCGATTACAGGCTCAAATCGGTTGTATTGGAGCAGCGTAATATGTATGTTGCTAATCCGGTTGTAATTTCATCAAGAGGATATGGGCTATTTTGGAATAATTATTCCCGAACAACATTTACAGGCGAAGCAAAAGGCATTACATTTGATTCAGAAATTGGAGATTGTGTAGACTATTATTTTTTATATGGTGAAGATGCAGACGGTTCTATTGCGCTTTACAGAAAGCTAACCGGAGATGTACCCATGTATGGGAAATGGGCTTTCGGATTATGGCAGAGTAAAGAACGCTATAAAAGCCAAGATGAGATTTTACATGTTGTAGAGAAATACAGGGATCTGCACATCCCTCTTGACAATATAGTTCAGGACTGGCTCTATTGGGGAGAAGGTAACGAGCGCTGGAACTCAACCGAGTTTGGAAACCCGCAGTTTCCGCAACCTCAAAAGATGATAGAAAAGGTACATGCTCTAAATGCGCACATAATGATTTCTGTTTGGCCCTCTTTTGGAAGTAGTTCTAAAATTTATAAAGAATTAAATGAAAATAAACAGTTATACAGTTTTAAAACATGGCCCGATGAACAAAATGTTCGAGTTTATGATGCGTTTAGTCCTTCTGCCCGTGAAATCTACTGGAAGTACATGAATAAGAATCTATTCTCATGTGGGATTGATGCATGGTGGCTCGATGCAACAGAACCAGAACAAAGGTCAAATCAGGGTGAAATAGATTCTACTTTAACAGCATTAGGCAGTTTTAAACGATATAGGAATGCGTTCCCGTTAGCAACTAACAGGGGAGTTTATGAAAATCAACGAAAAACTACTTCAGATAAGCGGGTGTTTATTTTAACGCGCTCTTCTTTTGCAGGTCAACAACATTACGGGGCGTCAACTTGGTCGGGTGATATAGATGGAAGATGGGATGTGTTTCACAAACAAATTGCAGGGGGAATAAATTTTTCACTGTCAGGAATTCCTTATTGGACAACAGATATTGGAGGCTTTTATGTACATGATAATGAATTTCCCGGAGGTGTCAGTAATCCGGCTTACCAGGAACTTTATGTGAGATGGTATGAGTTTGGAGCTTTCTGTCCACTTTTTAGGTCACATGGGTCGTCGACTCCCCGTGAGATATTTAATTTTGGGAAGCGAGGTGACTGGGCATTCGATGCACAGGAAAAATATATTAAGCTACGTTACCGATTACTTCCATATATTTACTCACAAGCGTGGAAAGTAAGTTCTCAAGGGGCTTCAATGATGAGAGGTTTTGTTATGGATTATGCCAATGACACTTCTGCTTTGCAGATCGCAGACCAATATATGTTTGGTAATTCGCTGATGGTGGCTCCTGTTACTTGTTCTCAGTATATTAAAACCGAAAAGGGAAATTCTATTTTCGATAATAGCATTGTGGCAAAACGAACTCTATACTTGCCAAAAGGTGATAATTGGATTGACTTTTGGACTGGCGAAAAATATATTGGAGGCACTAAAGTTGAAAAAGCAACTCCAATTGATATTATTCCTTTATATGTTAAGGCAGGCTCCATTATACCTATGGGACCTGAATTGCAATATGCTTTGGAAAAGAGTGATGCTCCTTTAGAAATAAAGGTATATGCAGGGGGAAATGCTCACTTTGATTTATACGAAGATGAAGGCGAAAATTACAACTATGAGAAAGGGCTTTATTCGATAATACCATTTAAGTGGAATGAATCAACAAAAACTCTTATTATAGGGCAACGAATGGGGCATTACCCGGGAATGATAATGAAACGAAAATTTAATATTGTTTTTGTTTCTAAGGATGAAATTGGTTCAGGACAACCAATGAAGAACAATGTTGAAGTTGAATACTCCGGGAAAAAACTTGAATTGAAAAAAGAATAAAATATCAAGGAAATAATACGATATAAAATTAATCATGAAATCAAAAATTAATCCGATACAAATAAAAGCGGTATACAGAGTTCTATTTTGCTTACTGATTTTTATCGTGTGTCCTCATCTTCAATCAAAGGCAATTAATGTTGGCAACGTACTTGACTCATATAATCTTACGTGGACAGAACCGGGTCCTACTTCACAGCAATCGATGCCGATTGGGAACGGAGATATTGGATTAAATGTATGGGTCGAAAGCAATGGCGATTTAGTTTTCTATATTGGAAAAACAGATGCCTGGAGCGAAGATAATTATGGTAGTTGGGCTTTGCTCAAAGTAGGGCGGATCAGAGTGTCCTTGAACCCTAAGCCTGCTCTGACTCCTTTTGCTCAAATACTCAAATTGCGTACAGGGGAGATTGAAATACAAGAAGGAACTACTATTCTAAGAGTCTGGGTTGATGCTAATAACCCGGTTGTAAGAGTTGAGGTAAAAAGTGAACAGCCATCTACTCTGACGGCTACATATGAAAATACACGTCCTAAGGCTCTTAATGGAGTGAGCGCCGATATTGTTTATGTTGGAGACCCTGATCAGGTGACCTGGTATCATCGGAATACACTTACGGCAGTTCCCAGCTTATCAAAACTTACTTTCGGAGCTATCATGAAGGGAGACGGACTTGTATCCAAGAGTACGAGTGTGTTGGAATCATCGTCTCCACAACTTACGCATACCCTTTCAATCTATCCGCAAAC
>JAUZOM010000210.1 GCA_030706465.1 Bacteroidota bacterium
AATGATGGGAATTTTGTTATGAGAGGTTTGGTTTCTACCGATAGAAAGCCTTATCCACATTATTTTGAAGTTCAAAAAGTTTATCAACCGGTTGCATTTCATCTTGTAAATGATAAAAATATAAGCATACGGGTTAACAATCATTTTGATTTTCTTTCATTGGAAAACTTCGATTTTGAATACGAATATACCCTGAACGGAAAATCATTTCAAAAAGGTACATTCCGTTGCGACGACATCTTGCCGGGCGCATCCTCCATAATCAATCTTCCACGGCCACAATTAACCGACACAATTTCGTCCGAAATCTGTCTGAATATCTACGCCAGGCTCAAAAATGCTACTCTTTGGGCTGAAACCGGGTATTGTATTGCACGCGAGCAGTTTGTGCTGAAGTCGTTTTCATGGAAAAGAATCATTCCTGCCGGAAAACCGATCAATGTGAATGAGACTGCCACACAAATTCAACTAAAAACAGAAACCATGACCTTTACTTTGGATAAAAAGAATGGTTCGCTAACAAGCTGGAAGGTCAATCAGCAAGAGCTGCTCAAAGGCCAATTGGAGCCCTATTTCTGGAAAACGCCGAACGACAACCAAAAACACAGCGGCTATGTAGAAGAATTTGCAAAGTGGAAATATGCGGCAGGAAACCGCGTGGTAAAAAAAGTGGAAGTATCAAAGCAAGATAACTCAGTATCTGTGAAATTCGAAATGAATTTGCCAACTATTGGGGCAAATTATACGCTGAATTATCAATTGAATGGGTCGGGACAATTGCAGGTTGAAGCAGCCTATCAGCCTTTGTGCGATACCATTCCGCTGATGCCGAAATTTGGAATGAGAATGCGTATTGCGGAAAACTATAACACAGTAGACTGGTATGGGCGCGGTCCTTATGAAAATTACCCCGACAGAAAAACAGCTTCTTTTATCGGATTATATCAATCTGGACTTGAGAATTTCATAACGCATTATGTTGCACCGCAGGACAATGCCAACCGCTGTGATGTGCGTTGGTTTGCAATGAGTTCACAAAACAATGCTGTCCTAAAAGTGACAGGCCTGCAACCCCTTTGCTTCAGGGCATGGCCTTACACTGAGGAGGATTTGGAGAACTCACGGCACGACTATCAGTTGCCAAGTCGTGATTTCATCAACCTGAATATCGATCTAAATATTCACGGCGTGGGTGGCGACGATTCGTGGGGCGCTAAAACAATGGACAAATACACCATTCCGGGCAATAAATGGTATAAATACGGTTTTGTGCTGGAATACAACGAATCAAATTAAGAAAAACATAAAAAATGAACCCCAAAAAAATCTTTATTTCTAAGTTAATTCTTTTATTTTTTGTACTGGGTAATGCTGCACAGGCACAGACAAGAATCACGGTGGATGTAACCAAACTGGGACATGCAATTTCGCCCACCTTATTTGGTATTTTCTTCGAAGACATTAATCTATCGGCCGATGGGGGATTGTATCCCGAAATGGTACAAAACCGTTCGTTCGAAGATGCAGACACCCTTCAAAGCTGGAAGTTTAGTAGTATTCAAGGCAGAAGCGTTGCCAAGATAAGCAATGCTGAGATTTATGCTAAACCACCGGTTAATCCCTTAAATCCGTTTAACCGTAAATCATTGTTAATATCAGCAGCGGGTTCTTTCAAACTAAAGAATTCAGGCTACTGGGGCATGAATATGGTTCAGGGTGGAAGTTATACGTTAAAGTTGGCAGCCCGTGCCATTGAAGGTTTTTCTTCGCCGTTAAAAATAAGAATTTTGGATGCGAAAGGCAACGAAATATCCGCTGGTGAGATTAAAGGAATCACAGACAACTGGGCGTATTACACTGCAAATCTGAAAATAAGTACAGGCGATCCCAAAGCAAGCCTGGAAATTTCAGGCGAGGGCAACGGAAAATTATTTCTGGACATGATTTCACTGATGCCTGATAAAACATGGAAAAATCATGGTTTGCGTAACGACCTAGCCGAAGCATTGGACGCTATTCACCCCAAATTTTTGCGCTTCCCGGGCGGCTGCTGGGTGGAAGGTAATGAAATGAAACAAATTAACCACTGGAAAAAGACCATTGGCAACATAGATACACGTACTCCCCTTTGGAACTTATGGGGTTACAACGCTACTAACGGGCTTGGATTTCATGAATACCTTCAACTTGCAGAGGATTTGGGAGCTGAACCTCTTTATTGCATCAACGTGGGCATGTCGCACAGTGAAGTAATCCCGCTTGACCAAATGGGCCAATGGGTGCAGGATGCTCTTGATGCCATTGAATATGCAAACGGTCCGGTAACTTCGATTTGGGGCGGGATAAGAGCAAAAGACGGACACCCGGAGCCATTCAACCTGAAATATATGGAAATCGGAAACGAAAACGGTGGAACTCCTTATAATGAACGCTGGCCGTTGTTTGTAAAAGCCATTCAGGCAAAATATCCGTACATGAAACTTATTGCTAACGAATGGGCTGGCGGACATCCCAAAGAGCCAAAACCTGAATTGATTGATGAGCACTACTATAACAATCCTGATTGGTTTATCTGGAATTCAAATCAATATGATCATTATGACCGCAACGGTTCCAAAATTTTCATTGGTGAATATGCCGTTACCTCGGGTACAGGAAACGGGAACCTTCGGGGTGCAATTGGCGAAGCGGCCTGGATGACCGGGATGGAAAGAAATTCTGACATTGTGGAGATGGGGGCTTACGCACCATTATTGTGTAATACAAACCACAAAGCCTGGCCAATCAATCTCATCAATTTCGATAGCTATCGTTGGTTCGGCCTGCCAAGCTATTACGTGCAGGAAATGTTTTCCAATAATCAGGGAACTAATGTGTTGTCCTTCACAGTAGAAAATAATCCGGCAATAGAAACAGCACAAAGCATGGGAGGTATAGGTTTTGGAACCTGGATGGCTTCGGCTGAATTTAAAGATGTCGTGGTTACCGCTCTTAACGGAAAAATTCTGTTTAAACCGGATTTTGAAAAAGTTGACAATAACTGGAGGCAAACCGGAAAAGGCCAATGGAGTGTAAAGGATGGAGTGCTCAAACAGTCGGCAATAGAGCAGGGCGTAAGTGTTTTTATGGGCGATTCTACGTGGAAAGATTATACTGTCAATCTAAAGGCTCGTAGGATTTCGGGCGAGAACGGATTCCAGATATACTTCCACAATAGAAAAAATGATGACCATAACCGTTTCGAAGTAGGCGGTTGGGGCAATTCTGTTATGCACCTCGAAATGGGCATGGCAACAGCAGAAATGAAAGCTGAAGCTAAAACGGAGCAATGGTACGATGTGAAAATTGAAATCAAAGGAAGTAACGTGAGGGCTTTTCTTGACGGAAAGCTCGTTCAGGAAATTTCAGATAAAAACCTTGCTGTGAAAAGTTTGATTATGAGCGCTGTGAAAGATGATAAATCCGGCGATGTTATTCTCAAAGTGGTTAATGCTTCTGCGAAATCGATAAAAACCGAAATTGATTTAAAAGCTGAGAAAGCTTTTATCGGAAAAGCAAAAGCCATTGTTTTGACTTCAGCCACTCCGCTGGACGAGAATACATTGGAAAACCCAAAGAAAGTTTATCCCAAAACAGAAGATGTGAAATTAACAGGGACTGGTTGCATGCGAACTTTCCCCGGAAATTCGCTGACGGTAATCAGGCTAAGTGCTAAGAAATAGAAGGCTTTGAAAAAAAACACAAACCTGCAGATTGGGGGAAAATTAGTGTATCAGAAATCGATAAACTCATATTGTAGATATCATTTCAACAATATGATGAAAGATTAAATTACTGAACCCAAAAATCTATCAGTGAAAGCACACAAAAAACATACAAAATGAAACTAAAATTAGTATTAGCGTTAATGGTGTATGGTGCCGCAGTTAATGCCCAAACCACCAATTGCTTTCTGGATGATTTCGCTCCTAAAACAGCTACTATTCCTGTTTCTCAAGTAGCAGTTAAAACTACAAGTACACCAGCCATAACCGTAACTATTACAGCTGATACGCTTGGTGCAATTTCAAAATATGTATTTGGGAATGCCATAGCAGCCTGGATGGGGAATAACACAGGTAACGCCACGTTTGTGAAAAATACCCAGACATTGAATCCGTCTTTGATCCGTTTCCCGGGGGGGAGCTGGTCAAATATCTTTTTCTGGAATGGAAGGCCAACCGATCTACCCGACTCTATTTACGACTCTTCTGGTAAAAAGGTAAAGTTCTTTTCCATTTCAGGAAAGAATGACTGGTCTACTACAACAGACAACTATTACACATTGCGTCAGCAAACAGGTTCGCAAGGGCTTATCACAGTCAATTATGCCTATGCCCGTTACGGGTTGAGTAATGACCCTGTTGCACAGGCTGCCCATCTTGCCGCCCAATGGGTGCGTTACGATAAAAACCGTACTAAATTTTGGGAGATTGGAAACGAAAATAACGGTCCTTGGGAGTCAAGCTGGATGATTGATACAAAAACCAATAAGGACGGGCAGCCTGAAATCATTTCAGGTCAACTTTACGGTCATCATTTCAAGGTTTTTGCTGATTCTATGAGGGCAGCAGCGGCTGAAGTGAAAGCAAAAATATATATTGGTGCACAAATATTGCATTATGATGGCACAACAAGCTGGAATTCGGTGGATAAAACCTGGAACTCCTCGGTTTTCAGCGAGGTGGGCGACGCAGCTGACTTCTACGTTGTGCACAACTATTTTGGAAGTGCTGTAAATGCAGATAATTTATTGTCGGCAGCCCTAACAGAGCCGGCCAAAAATAATAATTTTATTCAGCAGGATATTGTTAACAAAAAGGCTTTTGCAAAGCCCATAGCGTTGACAGAATATAATATGGATGGAAATAAATCTGGTGGCACTATGTTTCATTCATATATCAATGGAATGCAGGCAACTATTCTTTTTAACGAGTTGATTAAGAATAAATTTGGTTTAGGAGCCCGTTGGTTGCTTTCCTCTGGCGATGACGGAATGTTCTACCAGGGAAACAATAGTAGCTTATTGTGGCAGCCACGTCCGGATTTCTATTATGCCTATTATCAGCAGAAGTTTACCGGCGATCATGCGATTTCTGCCACTTCAACCAACTCAAACATTTTGGCCTATGCTTCCCGGTTTGCTTTAGGCGAAACCGGTGTTGTGCTTGTAAACAAAGCTAAAACCTCCCAGGTTGTAAAAATCAATCCTAAGAATATCGGTGTTGGAAGTAAATATTATACCTACACCTTGACTGGTGGTGCTGATAATATTGATTCCTCCTTGTACGTGTCGGTAAACGGAGTTGGCCCTGAGGGAACGCAGTGGGGGCCTCGCGAAAGTCTGGAAACAATCCCGGCGAATGCCTATACAACTGATAATGAAATCGTTGTGAATTGCCCCGGAATGTCTGTTCAGTTTATTATGCTCGAAGCAGGAATTCCAGCCTCAATTAATAATTTGATGGAAGACAAATTTGGGATTACCAATTATCCGAATCCCTTTTCAGCCACTTCAACCATCCAATTTCAAACAGCTTCAACAGAACTTGTTTCTTTAGAGGTTTTTGACCAAAAGGGCAGAAAGATTTCTACTTTGATAAACCATGTATTACTCTCTGGAAAACAAACTGTAAATTTTGATGGAAGTTCATTACCAGCTGGAGTATATTTCTACAAATTAGAAATTGGAAATTATGCGACAACCCGAAAAATGATTCTGTTGAAATAGCAGATGAATGATGAGTAATGAATAATGAATAATGAATAATTGATTGGAGGTTATATATATGCGAATGGAAAAAATATTCTTGTATCATACTTGTGCCATTTTCCTTTTGTCATCGGTATATATCGGTGGAAAAGCACAAAATTTGTCCCAAGATTTCGCTTTTAAAAGATCAAAAGAGAACTTCGATTTCAATTGGCAGTTTCATAAAGGCAATATTGCCATGAAGTTACAGGTGAAGGAGGGTTGTCAGGGCGGTATAACTGATGCTAATGTGGGTATTATAGCCAAGAAAGATACCGTTATCGACTACTCTAACCCGGATAGTTACAAAAAAATCCTCCCGGCCGATTGGAAAGAGGTAAACCTGCCTCACGACTGGGTGGTGGAAGGAACTTTCGTACACGACAACTCGCTTGGCAGCCAGCCTGCTGCCAATGGTTATTTACCTACAGATATTGGTTTTTATCGTAAGGAGTTTGAAATACCCGAATCGGATAAGGGTAAAAAACTATCCATTGAGTTTGATGGCATTTTCCGCAACAGTACCGTTTGGATAAACGGACACTTGCTGGGCGGACACAAAAGTGGCTATACTCCTTCAAATTACGATCTGACTGATGTATTGCGTTATGGAAAAGAAGGCAAAAATGCCATTTTGGTTAAGGTGGATGCCAG
>JAUZOM010000211.1 GCA_030706465.1 Bacteroidota bacterium
ATTGAATTATAAACAGTTGTCCATAAACAAGAAAAACATTGTTTTTTTATAATTCTGTTTTTGCAGATAACCCTGAATCCTGCAAAATTTACAAAACTTCAAAGAACGGTTAATCAGCCTGACTTCAAAAAATATCAAAAAACCTCATTAAGTGCATTGCCCATAGCCCGGCGTTTGTAGTTCAGCACAGACTTATTGCCGGGTCTTGCAGACTGCTCAGAGTACTATTTATTGGCGGTAGTTTTTATTGTATTTCAATCTTTGTAAGTTTATTAACATTCATTGGAGTCACTGGTAATGAAATGAAATGAGACTTACTCCCATAAACTAAACTATCTCTCAAAAACACAGAATCAAAATATAATTGAATTCGGCGTCCGGTGCTATCAGTTAATCTTATCCCAGTTTGAGGTTTTACTGTAAAAATTACATCATTCCCATTCTTGTCTTTACACTTGAGAGTTTCTATTCCATTATAGAAATTCTTACCTCCTTTTAAAGCAACACCAGCTAATCCAAGTCTAAAATCATATGCATCATTAATTTTGTTAGGGTTAATGTTTTGAAGTTGCTCTTTAAAACTACTTTGAGTCATATAATAGGTCGAACAAGAAGTCATGATTGCGACTAAAATAATCAATGCGAAATAATACTTTTTCATATAGTTTTGTTTATTTTATTTCTGATTTTGAATCTTTCTGGAACATAATAATCAATGTTCATTCTTCATAATTCTACAAGCATAATTCATTAGTAAATCCACAGTCTACAAGGTTTTTAAAATTACCGCCAACGGCTGGCGGTAGCCAAAGAGCTGGGTTTGCGGAGCGACTTCGTATCGCCCGATGACAAACTTGCCAGCGTGCGAGAGCCTTGCAAAACCACGAAGCCCCAACTTTTTGGCTTACCGCTTGTGTGCGCCCTGCATGAGCAGGAGCGCGCACTTATCGTAAGCTCTTGAAAAAGATTAAAAATACAAATAAACTTTACAAAGCAAGCAGTATAGTACTAATTTTTCCCAGAAGATGAGAGGCATAGTAACTCAAAGCGACAACCTTTTCCATACTATTTCACGATACATATCTCCGACAGGAACCGTAATGCCATGTATATGAATACGTCCCTGTTCAATGGCTTTAATCTTACTTATGGACACAACATACGACTTATGTACCCGGATAAACTTATCATCAGGCAACTTTGCAATCATATTTTTAAGTGTCATCAGGGTAAGTATTTTTGCCTCACAACACACTACATAAACATAATCGCCCCTGCTTTCAATATAAAATATGTCATTGAAATTCACTTTTTCAAGTCTATATTCGGTTTTCAGGAATATGAAAGTGTCGTTGTCGGTTTTTGCCAGGTATTGTGTTAATTGTTGATAAACTTTTTCCGTTGCTTTCAAAAAGCGTTCAAATGAATAGGGTTTTAGTAAATAATCAGTCACATTTAATTCATAACCTTTCAAGGCATATTGATCGTAGGCAGTGGTAAGGATTACTGCGGGTTTTGGATTCATGATTTCGAGCATTTGTATGCCGGTAAGATTTTTCATTTGTACATCAAGGAAAATCAGGTCGACAGAATTCTGCTTCATAAACGCCAGCGCTTCTATTGCTGAGGAAAATGAGGATATCAGCATAAGATAGGGCACTTTGGCTATAAAACCGTTTATCTTAGCCAGCGAAAAGGGTTCATCATCTACAGTGATACAGTGTATGGTCATTTTAGCTCTAATTTTAATGCAACTGAATAAATTTGTTCGTTTTCATTAATCGATAATGTATACCTGCCGGGGTATTGCATTTCGAGACGTTTTTTAACATTTACCAGACCCAATCCTCCTTTAAGATTGCTTTTAATTGGAGGAATATGATTTTCACAGGTAAATTCAATGCTGGTATCGTGAATATGGAAATGAATCATCATCCCTTTTTTAATTCCTGCCTCATCGGTATGTTTAAACGCATTTTCAACAAAAGGTATAAAAAGCATAGGGGCCACCATTTTACCGGATAAGTCGCCAGTTTTGACATAACTTACAGTCGCGTTTTCACCATATCGCAATCGTTGAAGGTCGATATATGCTTCCATTTGTTCTATCTCCTGTTGAAGCGGAACCAGATCGTTTACTATATCATAAATTACATAACGCAGTAATGTCGATAATTTAATGAGCGATTCAGAAGCTTTATGTGGATCGGAATAAATTAGAAAATCGATGGTGTTGAGTGTGTTAAATAAGAAATGTGGGTTAACTTGTGCTTTTAACAACAACAATTCGTTCTGTAGTTTTTCTTGTTCAAGCAAACTCTTCTTTTGCATTTCTTCATACCAACCGGTTACAGTTCTGAATGCTGTACCAAGGATTGAAGCCATGAGCATACCGAACATACCTGAAAAATGCATTGCCCGGGAATAGATTAGTTGAAAAGGTGTTCCGGTAATGGCTGCATGTACCAATTGAAGTGTGGAATACCCAATGAAGGTAATAAGATTCACAAGCAAGATCAGCAAAACGAAAAATGATAAGATCTTTTTCTTTGCAAGATAATGTGGTACGAACCAAAAATAGCAGAAGTAAAAAGAGATCAAAAGAAACACCCGCGACACAGCGTAGTTCGCTATGTCAGCGGGTGTTTTTAAAAAGTTAATTGAATTGGGCAAATCAATAACGATAGCCAGTACAATAATGAATAGGTGAAACAACAGGTTTATTTCCTTATATCTGTGTTTTGTTGTTGTATTCTTTGTCATCGGCCTAAGTTATCTGCTTAATAATTCATTGCTAATATAATATCCAAGATAATAAATAGTTGCGTTGGATTATTGTTTTTTGCCATTTTTAGTGAATCCTATTTTGATGGAGTTTATTTCCGGCTTAATGGATCTATCCCTTTGCAGATTGCAATGATCTGAGTATTATTAAGTTTGTCGGCCTGGCTCAAAACCGGACGTGAAACATCGAACCCTTGTATCTCCGTTTTATGTTCCTTCATCCACGTTAAAAATCCCTGAACAATTTTTGAATCGGCTTTCCTGTGCCCGGTTGGGTCTGTTGATTCCGGATCGTAAATGAAAACCCTCGAAAGCGACATTTGTGGCACGGGAGCGAAAACAATGGATGAAAGATTTGCTGTAAATTCTGTTTGAACATGATCTGTACCGGCAAAGCCATTCTTCCCATCAATGATATGCCTTCCTTCGTGGGCTAAGGTACCCGACAAAAAGTCGTTCAGCCTGATCTGACTGATAACCTTTTTACGCAATTCAGTTCCCTTGTATCCTGCATTTTGAATTGAATCTCTGATATAGCACAAGGCCTTGAGTTCAAATCGGGTACGTAAGCCAGGTAAATCAGCAACTTCTGTGTTAAGTAACAACGAATCGTCGTGAATTGCCAGCTTATGTACGATTGAATCAATTTGAGCAGTTGTTTTGTCAGCTATTTTATTCCAGTAGCTTATTGCGCCTTCGAGTACGATTTTTCGGTTCTCCATTGCCAGGCCATTTTCGGACCATCCGCCCCATTCAAAATAATCGTAATAGTAACCTCGTACATTTGTTCCAACAATATGATCGACCAGAAAATAATTATACGGAGCGCTGTATCCATATTGCTCAACTTTGCTATTGGAGTGGTAAATTGCTTCGCCCATGATGTAAACATGGTAAGGGCCTTTTTCCTTGCAAAAGGCATTCATGCCAAAGGTGCGTCCTGCTATATCAATAAGCGAATTATAATTATATGGTTTTCCCTTGCAAACCTTAATTTTTGACCAAAGATACCGGCCACATGAGTCCAATTGTTGTTTGAATTGTTTATCGTTTTCGTTATTGATCAAAATTCCTGAATAGTGGAAATTTACTGCTTTTTCAAACGCTTTTCTGAAATTTGCATAAGCAACTATTTCTTCAGTTTCCGGTTCATTTTCTACACGGTAATACTTGCTTAAAACAAGAGCAATGTTGAAGAAACGGAAATCACCGAGCATTTCCACCATCTTGACTTTGTTTTCATCAGTCAGTTTATTTGATGATATATCCTTAATCAACGACTTGAATTTATCCAGACTATTTTTGTAAAAATCGGTAATCATCAGGTCATCATTGAAGAAATAGTAATCGTTTAATGCCGATGATGCCTCTGCCCACGAACCTTTCAGAAGATATAACTCAAGCCGCTTTTCGTTATTGGCAGGCAATTCAGGCTGATGCATATAAATTGTGTTTGCCAGTTGAATAGCACTTTCAAGATCATCCCTTTGAACCGAGCCATTTGCAGCATCATTTTCTATTGCTGCAATTTTTATGTTTAAAATTAAATTAAGTACATCCAACGAATCTCTGATGTTTTTAGAACTACGAAGGAGAATCGATCCATATTCGCTGGCTTTGCTATATTTTTGAGAAGCCAAATAGTAACTTGTCAACTGTTTGAGTGATTCTGTTTTTTGAGTGTTGTCAGCAACTGACAAACCTTTTTCAGCATAAAAGATAGCAGAGTCTAGTCGATTGTATCCTTTATAGAATATTCTGGACATTTTTAAATAGATGTCGGCTTTATCTTTTGATGAAATATCATTTTTAACGGCCAACTCTTTGAATGAACTTAACGCTTTGTCCAATTTTAAATTGTCATAAAACTTATATGCATCACCGGGTGATGCACTTTTACATGAGATTGATACAATGCTTCTGATGATAAGCAGCATAGCAAACAATGCTTTACTAAATTTTTGTGTTTTCATGACTGTTATTTTTTAAATTTTGAGTCAAATATCAACACAGCAGCATCTATTTCAAATTTTTTTCGTTGAACGGGCAAAACACCTCGATGTACAGGTGAAATTCAACAGCTTATATCGCAGTCAAAAGGGAGGCCAGTGGGATATTTGTGGAATGATAGCCCATACTTTTAGTATTTATTCATCGGCTCTTTTTTATTTAATGAAGCTGTAACTAATCCCACAAGATTTTTCGGCTTGCAGGTAACGGCTGGCGGTATGCTTTCCTACAATTGTTGCTATTGTCCCTGCTATGAAAAAGCTCCATACGTTTCCATGTATTTGGATTTATACCGTATTTTCTATACTTTGGGCGGATTTCAATTAAGAACTTTCAAATGAGGAGTCGGTGAGAGGACGAAAAATTTAAAGTGTATGAATTATTCTAAAGAGACAGCAATACTACAGCGCAAAAAGCAATTTGATATTTTAAACGGATTAAGGGGGATTGCCGCTTTGTCTGTAGTGGTGTTTCATTATATGGAATGGATCCATCCGGACTTCACTAAAAGTTTCATTGGGCATGGATTTCTGGCAGTTGATTTTTTCTTTTGTCTTTCTGGTTTTGTGATTGCCTATGCGTACGATAACCGGCTACCGCAAATGGGGGTACGGGCATTTTTTACTTCACGACTGATAAGGTTACATCCTTTAGTCATTGGGGGGACAGTGATTGGTGTGATTGCACTTTTTGCTGATCCTTTCGCAGCTCATACAGAAGTACACTCAATGGGGACCTTCACGCTGATTATTGTATGCTCACTCTTGATGATTCCACTTCCCATTATGAAAGAACGGGGATGCAATAACTTTGGCTTAAATGCTCCATCCTGGTCCTTGTTTTGGGAGTACATCGCCAACATTCTCTATGCATTTATTTTGGTCCGTCTTCCCCGGAAGGTTCTAGGGCTATTGCTTGTGCCGGCAGCCGCGGGTATCATATGGGTAAGCTTCCGTGCCGGCAATCTGCTGGGAGGATGGAATGGCACTACCTTTGCAGATGGGGGTATTCGCATGATCTATTCGTTTATGGCCGGATTATACATTTATCGTTCCGGCTGGATTATCAAAAACAAATTGGGGTTTACAGTACTGTCATTTATGCTTGTCGCTGCATTTATGACTTCTGGTCTGTATAAAAGCGGGGTGGTCGAGCCACTCATCGTGCTGTTCTATTTTCCTTTATTGGTATCCCTTGGGGCGGGATCTATTCTATCCGCTTCGGTCCAAAAAGTGTGCGTCTTTATGGGTGACATTTCCTATCCGCTTTACATGACTCACTACGCATTTATCTGGTGGTTCGGGAACTATTACTGCACTTATAATCCGCCGCAGGAAGCCCTTCCCTGGATTATTGGAATAGGAACGGTAGCGATGGTGTTTTTGGCCTGGTTGGTTATGGCTTTTTATGATAGGCCTGTACGCAATTTTCTAAACAGGAAAAGAAAGGAAAAGTTCCAATTAATTGAGAAGGTTAAATCTTAAGAAATAGTAGGGCTATAGACTTTTGAGTGTTAATTTAGTAAATCGATAACGTCTTTTTTTCTATGATATACATTA
>JAUZOM010000212.1 GCA_030706465.1 Bacteroidota bacterium
AATTTCTCATTGGTTACCATCTCTCCGTTTGGATCTCGGGAAGGTGCTTCCCAACCATCATCAATATTGACGTAAGTATAGCCCTGATCAGCCAAACCACTTTTAATAAACATATCGGCAGAAGCTTTTACTTTATCGTTATCAACTGCTAAACCCCATACGTTCCAGCTATTCCAGCCCATAGGAGGAGTGAGCGCTAATTTATCGCCCACGACAATACGGAATTCCCTTTTATTCTCTCCTTTAGCATTTCTGGCAATAAGCGTCACGTTATATTCACCTGCCTTACTAACTTTTCCGGTAATAATTCCGGTAGAAGAATCAAGCGTTAAACCTTCAGGTAAGTTTTCGGCGGTAAATCTAATTGGTCGTATCCCCGTGGTTGGAATTCTGAAGAGAAAAGGAGAACCGGGACGGACTCCAAATACTTTTGCTCCATTAATCTTCGGTGAATCACCAGGTTTTGGAGTTAAAATATAAGGAAAATCTTGTGATTGTATTACTATACACTTTCCTTTTGATTCTAGAAATGTATATTTGGCAACTAATCGTGCATCCTTAACATCTTTGAGTTCTAAATTATATGACTCCAATGCACCGGCTTTCAATTTTATATCCCAACTTTTAGAAAAATAATTTTTACCCGTGTTTGCATCGTCAACAGTCACTTTAAATTTACCGGATATAGCTACTAAAGTGCTTTTGTTTGACACATAAATGGTCTTGGAGTATTTGTTATTGTTTAATTGAAGTCCCGACTTAACATCATCAATTACAATATAATCTTTTAAATCCCGGAGAGACAAAAACATGTTGGCTGAAGTGAATCCACCATTTCCCCCATTATCGTGAACCCGTACCGAAATAGTATTCCTCTTTCCCCACAAAACACGTTTGTCATGTGACGAAATAATGTAAAATCGTTGTTTTGAATAGCCTAAAGGATCATTTTCAAATTTAGTTTTATCATTTTCTTTTACCAAGACCCCGTTTTTACCTAATAAATGTCCGTTTAAATACGTTTCTTCAGTATCATCCACTTTGCCTAGTTGAATTTCGAGCGAGTCTTTAAAAAATGCCTGATCCAGCATTTCTTTTGGTAAATTGAAACTCTTACGATACCAGGCATAACCGTCATACCCGGGATGACCCTGTCCTTCCCATGGTATACCTGAAAGTTGATTTTCCCAATCAGCATCATTAAAATCCGGCTTAGCCCAATCAAGGTTATCCCCTAATTTAAACTTCCAGTCGGTAAAATAGATTACTTCGGGAACCGGCTTTTTGCCCGAAGAACACAAAACAGCTAAAATAAGCACTAAGAATAACTTAGTTAGTTTTTTCATCATATTGATTAACTTTAAATTTAAATATCTCTTATCGTAATTTATTTTGTTGAATTTAATCTTTCAATGGATAAAGTACCAATTAATACGGAGAGTTTTCATAGAACCACGATAATCCGGGTCCAATAAACATTCATCGCATCAACTGGCAGGAAGCTCCTTTTTGAATGAATTCTGTTGTATGGATTTTATTTCCACGCAGCCACACATCCTCTAAATTCTTGGTATTTAATGATTCCCGGACCAGCGATTCAAACTTACCAAGATCTAACAGAATTTCATCTCCAAAATTAAATAAATAATCCGGAATTGATATCAATTCCGGATTATAATGAAACGATGAAATATATAAAATTAAATATCAGCGTAAGTATGGCGTATTTTCATATTGCGAACACTGTCTTTACTCCTTCCCTGGTAAGCCGGATTACTCGTCCATCAAGAAATACTATAAAAACGATAATAAACTAGAACCATTGCAGATTGACAAGTTTTGAATAAGATATCTGGATACCCCCTCGGAATGCCCTTTACAGGGATAACAAATGGATATCTAATGCCAGTCTTCCTAAGGTTGGGGTGAGAAAGTAAATTGTCTATTGCATGACTTTCTGGAATGGGTTATCTAAAATAGATAATCCAAAATAGAAAATTTATACAGAATACAAAAAAGAGCATGTTTGTTAAGTTAATACTGTAATAGAATAGGAAAATCTGGGGGTTCACTTTTATATGCAAAGAAGGCAGGAACATTCGCTGGATTCCGGGGGATGGAGCACGAAATTTAAAATGTGACTTCAAGTTGTTTTTATATTTCATTGTCCGGAGTATTCGCAGTAACATTGCAGAAAGTTCAGATTCGGTCATCGCTGTAACGCATGGTAGTTCCAACCCCAATATTGCAAGTGTTTTCTGAAATTCGGCTGATCTCCCCTATAGCAGTTCAGCGATCTTCTCTGTATAGGTAGTTGAACTTGGTTTAGAAGGTCATTATAACTTTTCATCAAAATGTAATAATAGAAAACAAAAACTAGAAATGCAATCAAATCGTTTAAGAGTAATTATAACATACAAAACGGACACTGGTCGGGTCACAGGAGCATAATTAGCGGTTACATGAAGTTGGTGAATTGGTATAAAAGATAGGGTAAAACAAGGTATTATTGGGGCGGTTATGGGTTTTATAGTAAGCTTTATGATTGAATTATCTTATATTTCCAAAGCCTTATACACTTTTTTCAAACGCTGGTGTTAATAGAATCAGTGGATTGATCAATGGTAATTAACGGATAAAGCAATGAAACCAGGCATCTAGTTCTTTTACCCGGTCGGCTTGTTCGTACGTCTGGCATTTAAACAACAGCATATTGATAGCGTTGGCAAACTCCTCGGGGGTAAACCCCCGGTTTGTGTTTTTCAACATTTCGAGTAATTCTGTCCTTGAACGGCAAGTGTAACAGGATCTCCTTAAGTCCTTGTCGGTGTCGATATTGGAAATGAAGTTAATGGCGTTTTGTAAGCTCATAAGAATTAAAATAATCCGGTATTCCCTAAGGGAAATTTCGGGTTGTGAGTATAATAGAAAATTCAGCTATAATGCCGGAACTAAATTCCTTTTAGAAGGCCGGGGCAGTTTCACAATCAGTTACGCAGGCCTTACAGGCACCCCCGCAACCAGCTGCATTTGACATAACCTCTTCCATATCAAAAGGAATTAGTTCATGACTGGCCAGCATACCGATGTTTTTATCCAACTGATCCCCGAAAGATTTATAAACACGGAAGCCCTTATTGACCAATATCTTCAGAGCCATCGGCTGAACTTGCCGGGAAATGACGATGGAAACCTTGTTCCGTTCAAGGGCAGGAAGCAACTCGCCCATATCAGTTGCCAGTTCCCGTGTTTTCATCCAACGGCCTTGGTTCAACTCTGTATCGTAAATACAGACGTATCCGATTACATTTAAACTGCCGGCAATCCGGTTCTGTTGGGATTCATTATCGATGACGGGAATGGCTATTTTCATAATTTATGACTCGTTTTATATACCATTTTTCTAAAGTTTGAAACTTTGGAAAAGTCAGGCGGTATTTTATAATTTTTTAGTCCAAAAAAACATAGCCGGGTTGCAGTCCTCAAATCCGAGGCTGCGGTACAGGCCTTGCGCTATTTTGTTATCTTCGCGGACTTCCAAGGTTATTTTGCAATAACCGCGCTCTGCCGAAAGTTCAATAAGTTTCTCCATTAAGGCTTTCCCCAGACCTTTGTTGCGAAAACCGGCATAAACTACCAGGTCGTGAATGTATAAATACGGTTTTATGTTGAAGGTGGAAAAGTTGATAAAACAGGTGGTCAATCCGGCAATTTCGCCTTTGTATAAAACAAAAAGGACAAACGCTGACGGATGAGTGGCCAGTCCATCCACCAACCTGAGCTGCTTCAGCTTATTCAAAGGAGGTGCATCACCCATTGGATCGGCCATGTAATGATTTAGCAAACCGGCTAATGCTGTTAAATGTACCGGGTTTTCAAAATCGCAGTGTTCGAAAGTAATATTCATTGGTTATTTAGTTAATTGGTTGACTATCCACTACCGACTAAACTTTAAACCGCCGGGCTTCAATATCATACTTTTTAATCCGGATACCCATCATGCGCTCTGTAATTCCCAGTTGTTCGGCGGCCTTTGCGCTGTTTCCCTTGCTGGCAATGAGCGCATCCAGGATGATTTGCTTTTCCATCTTACCTAAAATTATATCCAGGGTGCCGGCTTGCATAGTTTTGGAAGTTGCAGCAGTTTGCAATGATGCCGGAAGATTATTAGTCCGGATAACCTGGTCGGTGGATAAAATACAGGCACGTTCAATACAGTTTTCCAATTCGCGGATATTCCCAGGCCAATGGTAGACCATCAGGGTGTCAATGGCGGAAGCGGTAATCCGTTTGATATTCTTTCCATGGCGTTTATTGAATTTATCAATAAAAAAATCAGTTAAAATAGGAATATCGTTGATTCTTTCGCGCAGGGCCGGGATATAAACCGGAAATACGTTTATGCGGTAGTATAAATCTTCCCGAAACTGTTCTTTCGCAATTAAATCCTCCAGATTACGATTTGTTGCACATAAAATCCGGACATCCACCTTAATGGGCTTAGTACCTCCCACCCGTTCAATTTCCCGTTCCTGCAACACACGCAGGAGTTTCACCTGCGTGGAAGCGGGTATATCGCCAAATTCATCCAGAAAAATGGTTCCTCCGTTGGCCGCTTCAAACCGCCCGATCCGTTGGACGGTAGCTCCGGTAAAAGAACCTTTCTCGTGACCAAACAATTCGCTCTCAATTAAGCCTTCGGGCAGGGCCGCACAGTTCACTTTAACGAAAGGTTTATTTTTCCGGAGGCTGCTGTAATGAATGGCATCAGCAACCAACTCCTTTCCCACTCCACTTTCCCCACGGATCAACACCGTAGCATCGGTAGTCGCCACACTTTCGATAAGTGAAAACACCTCATTCATTTTCCCTGAATTTCCTTTAATCCTATCCGGCATAATCCGGTTACGAAGTTCACCACGCAAATTATTGTTTTCGTTCAACAGTTGTTCCATCTCCTCCGCATATTCCTGCCTGCGGCGCATGGTGCGTCCGATCATGGAACCGACAATCTTAAGCAACCGCACATCATAATCAAACGAGATGGCTCCTTTATATACTTTGTGGAAGCTTAGGGTGCCTATATTTTGATCTTTGTAACGGATCGGCGTACAAATAAACGAGACATCAACGCCATCAATAGCCGTAGGAGCATGCGTTAAATTCAGGAACTCCTCCGACATGGCTATTTTAGGAATCATAATGGTTAACCCATCCTGGATAACCCGTCCAATAATGCCTTGCCCCAACTGATAAACAGCTTTTTTCCGTTCATTTTCACTAATACCATACGAACCTTCAATGATGATATGCGAACTTTCCCGGTTTAAAACGGTCAGAATAATCCGTTCGGCCGTTAAGTGTTCGGCCAGAATCTGAATCACTTCATCCAAATTAATCTCTTTATTACTCAACATTGAGCTTAGCTCGAGTAAAAAATCCAACTCTTTAGCACCATAACAATCCGGCTTATTGTATTTACAAATTGGCTCCATAAACCTTATATTTTATACCTATTGACATAATATATGTTTTATAACATACATTTGTCTGCAAATATACTAATAATTGAATCATTATGACACATAAAAATACATTATTCCCGATAATTATTTCAATTTAACATCCCAACCGGTTATTTTGAACCCGGTGACTGTTTTTCATTTGAAATAGGCTCATAAACCGGGTAAAAGCACATCCTTCCGCTTTTGTGCTAAGCAAAACAAAAAAAATTGTACTTTTGTGCTCAACTGAATTAAAAAGGCGCATTGCCTTGGAAATTTTCTAACCGATATATTACCACTATGATTCTAAACTATATCTGGATTGGTTTTTTAGTAATAGCCTTCGTTGTAGCCTGCATCCAAACTGTTTTCTTTGGCAATTCACAGATCTTCTCAGATATCATGACTGCTGCTTTTGGCTCTGCCAAATCAGGTTTTGAAGTTTCATTGGGATTGACCGGTGCTTTGTCGCTTTGGTTGGGCGTCATGAAAATAGGGGAAAAAGGAGGTGTGCTGGAGCGGTTATCGCGTGTGGTTGCCCCTTTCTTTGTGAAGATATTTCCCGAAATCCCCAAAGGGCACCCGGCCCTGGCAAGCATGTTTATGAACTTATCCGCCACGATGCTGGGCCTCGATAATGCCGCTACCCCTATGGGTTTAAAAGCAATGCGTGAAATGCAGGAGCTCAATACTGAAAAAGACAAGGCCTCTAACTCCATGATATTATTCCTGGTTTTGAACACCGCCGGACTAACACTCATTCCCATTAGCATAATGGTTTACCGGGCGCAACTCGGAGCG
>JAUZOM010000213.1 GCA_030706465.1 Bacteroidota bacterium
TATTGATCAGTTTGGAGAAAGATATTCAATTCATTTGAGATAATAAATTTACCTTTGTAAGAAAACAAGCAAAAAAGAAATGAAATGTAACGGCGGATTAAAACGAGAATAACTTTTTTTCGGGCTCGTGAGCAACGGCCCAAAAAAGTTATTACCCGTTTTTTCCGAACCAAACGGCAACATATAAATTAGTATAAGTAACAAACTAAAAAAAGTAAATTAATCAACTGACACACTTTTCTGAAGATACCCTAAACTAAAATAAGACTGGAATAAGACTGCACCAAGACTGAGAATACTCCCTCTTTTAACTTCCCTTTCGTAGAAAATTTAACACCGGGAATACCCGGATAAAAAAAACATTAGTTAAATAGGATGTAAATAATTAATTACGGATGATTTTATTTTTCTTAATAAGACCTGACTTCACGGGTTTGATTAGTTGTTAGTTGAAAAATAATCCGTAAAAGAAATCTCTATATCGATAATTCCGGATTCCAGGATCTTGGTTCTTTATTCCTGGCTCTTGGCTCTTGGCTCTTGATTCCAAAAAAATCATTAAATTTGCAGAAAATAATTCGAATGAAGATTCTCCTTGTCACGCCACCCCTCACACAACTTAATACATCTTATCCCGCCACTTGCCAGCTGATGGGTTTCCTGCGTTCGCAGGGAGTTGAGGCTGAGCAGATGGATTTGAGTATCGAGCTAATCGGGCAATTATTTACGTCTGCCCAACTTGAAGTGATTTTTCAAAAAGCAGCCTTACAAAGTAAACCGGCCAAAGCAACTAAAATTATTATTCAACAGTCCGATTTCTATATAAAAACCATAGAACCGGTAATGCGATTCCTGAGTGGACGGGACAATACCCTGTCACAGCGATTCAGTGACCGTAATTTCTGGCCGCAAAGCAAACGGTTCCCTTCGGACGATGACCTGGAATGGGCATTCGGAACCATTGGAAATCATGACAGGGCAACCCATTTATGCACCTTGTTTCTGAAAGACCTTTGTGATTTTATCCAACAAACGATCGATCCGCACTTTGAATTAATCCGGTATGCCGAGTCATTGTGCCTGCGATTGCCGGAATTTAAACCCTTACAGGAAGAATTACAAAAACCCCTTTCGCTGATTGACCGGTTGATGCTGGATATCTTTGAAAGGAGGATTTGCGAAAGCAAGCCCGGTATGGTGGGTTTCAGTATCCCCTTCCCCGGAAATTTATACAGCGCCTTGCGATGTGCACAGTGGCTAAAAAAACAATATCCGGCAATAAAAATCGCTATGGGCGGCGGATATGTGAATACCGAGTTACGAAGCTTGACCGACCCGGCCATCTTCGAATTTGTAGATTATATTCTTTTCGATGACGGGGAATTACCCTTAATGAGGCTGCTCACCGGTGGGGAACCGATCCGGACATTCCTACGTTCACCTTCAGGTGAAATTGTCCGTTATAACTTCGACAGCAAGGAAAATATACCTTTTGCCGAAATTGGCACACCTGATTATGAAGGCCTGCAACAAAACAATTACATCAACCTGATCGAATTGACGAATCCAATGCATGCCCTCTGGAGCAACGGACGGTGGAACAAGATGATGCTGGCTCATGGCTGCTATTGGGGAAAATGTACCTTTTGCGATGGCAGCCTGGATTATATCCAACGCTATGAAACCGCGCGGATTGAATTAATTGTCGACCGCATGGAGACCATCATGAAACAGACCGGACAATCCGGATTCCACTTTGTGGATGAAGCTGCCCCTCCTGCCCTGTTGCGAAAATTAGCGGAAGAAATACTAAAACGGAAACTAACGGTAAGCTATTGGACCAATGTGCGGTTTGAAAAATCATTTACGCCTGAGCTTTGTTATTTGATGGCACAATCGGGTTGCATAGCTATATCGGGAGGATTGGAAGTTGCTTCTCCCCGTATCCTTAAACTGATCCATAAAGGCATTACCATTGAAACTGCCCGTGAAAGCATGAAAAACTTTACCGGGGCAGGAATTATGACTCATGCTTATCTGATGTATGGATTCCCCACCGAAACAGCAAAGGAAACGATTGATTCGCTGGAGGTAGTACGTAATTTGTTTGCAGATGGGCTGATCCAATCGGCTTTCTGGCACCGGTATGCCATGACCATTCACAGTCCGTCCGGGCAACAGCCAGAGAGTGTGGGTGCCAAGCATATAAACCTGCCTGCCGGGAGTTTTGCCAATAATGAAATACCTTTCACGACGGAGCACGAGATTGACCTGGAGTTTTACGGGAAAGGACTTAACCTGGCAACTTATAATTATATGCAAGGCGCCGGTTATGAGTTACCGGTGAATGAGTGGTTCAAAAAAACAAAATAAACACGAAGACACAAAGGACACGAAAAAACACTAAAAATTCAATTAAAACAGAGTACAGTAAGATAAAAACACACCTGCTTTTATCGTTGTTGTGTTACTCAGTATTCTTAGTAGCTCAGTGGTAACGGAAATCAGAAACAAACTGTTTAAGACTAAAAATTGTTTGAATCAAAAAATAACATTATGGCACATGAACATCATCACGGAGAAGTAAAAAATATAAAGACGGCTTTTTTCCTGAATTTATTCTTTACCCTGTTAGAAATTGCCGGAGGCTTTTTCACTAATAGTATGGCAATTTTATCGGATGCCTTGCACGATTTGGGAGATTGCCTTTCGCTGGGTTTAGCCTGGTATTTCCAAAAGATAGCCAATAAGAGAAGCGATAAGTCTTATTCCTACGGCTACAGAAGGTTTTCATTAATGGGCGCCATCATTAATTCCATTGTATTGACCGTAGGAAGTATTTTTATCCTGACGGAAGCTATTCCCAGGATTTTTCACCCGGAAAAGACTTTGCCCGGAGGCATATTTTTTCTTGCTATAATAGGTGTATTGGTGAATGGATTTGCCTTTTTCCGACTGAAGAAAGGGAGTACCCTGAACGAAAAAGTTGTATCACTCCATTTCTTGGAAGATGTATTGGGTTGGGTAGCAATTCTTATAGGAGCCGTTATCATGTATTTCTTCAATGCCCCGTTCATTGACCCTGTTTTATCGGTTGGAATAGCCTTTTTTGTCCTGTTTAATGTTTACAAAAACATTCGTCAGACCTTGCACATTATCTTGCAGGGAATACCGGCCGATATTGATATAGCCGAGGTGTCGGAACAACTCCACCAATTAAAAGGGATTGAAGATATTCATGATTTACATGTTTGGTCGGTGGATGGGAATTACAATATACTTACCGTCCATGTGGTTATGAATAAATCGTTGGAAATAGATGAAATAGCAGAACTGAAAGGTAACATACGTGATTCGTTAAAGCAAAAAGGAATCCAACATGCCACCATTGAATTCGAAACAGCAGATGAGCGCTGTGATTATGAGAACGGGTGTGATTGATGCTATTGGACTTTCTTCTTATCTGAAGACATAAAGTCATTAGATGAATAACACGTTACATAACAAATCGAAAAAGAGTTTCTCCTAAAATAGAGAAACTCTTTTTGTAATAGAACGCACAGAGAATTTGATCCTGTAGTTATTTTTAATTGCTATTTTTATGAATGAATCTTATCCAATAAGTCTAATTATTAAAGGTACGCTTAGACGCAAAGTGTTGTTTTTTAAGTTATATCTTTTTAGTGTCTTTGCGTACAAAAAAACACTTATTGGAATGGACTCAGAAACGAAATGCTCCATTATTTATCCTTGGTCTTAAATGACCAAGTCGGACTAACGGCCACTTTAGTTCCTTGATACTTTGCAACCACATACCAGTAATAAGTAGTGGAAAGTTTTAATCCGTTTGTTGTAACTTGCATAAGATCCACATTTTCACCCAACAATTGCTGAACAGTCGAATTGGACTCGAAAATGTAGATATTGTACGTTAATTGAATATTCGCATTGTTGCCTTCTACTTTCCAGTTAAAGGTAATCGCCAGGTTTTGGTCTACCGCACCGTTTCCGGGAACTGGATCATAAAGGAATATCGTTCCGACATTAGCATCATCTTTAAAGATCAGAAAGTTCATTTGAGTATTCTGATTCTCATATATAGCCACTGACAATGAATTGCTCAGGTAATCCTTCTTTTTTATGTTTACGGCTACATCCCCTTCCAGCACCTTCTGGATGGTGAATTTACCATTCGCATCCGATAACACCACATCACTGGCAGGTGTTGTCGTAACAAGGACTCCCGGAACCGGCAGATAGGTCTCTGCGTCCAGCACAACACCGCTAATCGTCCCGTAATTAACAATATCCAATTTATCTGATTCGCAGGATATGAATATCACTATACAAAGCAGGCTGATAATATATTTATATCTTTTCATAACTGATAAAATTATTTATGTTTCATTTTAATTAAATAGACCTTTATTCCCAGGGAAATGCCCCAACCCAAATCGTTATAACTGCCGACTTTGGCTCCATCAAAATTGTCGTTTAAATAATAATTCAATCCGGAAGAAACCGACAATCCCACTTTATTGTTAACCATATATTCCATTCCAAATGTCCCGTTTATTTTAGGGAGAAAATCCGTTTTAGACAAACCTACCCCCAGACGATTTTCATCAAATCCTCCCCCAAGGCTACAATACGGGGTGAATTTTTCATAGGGCAAAAACACATAACGGAGAGAAAGATCACCGGTATAAGATTTATCGTCTACTTTATTTTTGACATTCAGCCCCCGGTATCCAACTTCAAGATCAAGATTAAAATGATGATTGATGGCAGCACCAAGCAGAAATGAAGATTTAAATCTCAGATCACTTTTTGAATAATCACCCGAATACAGGTTAGAGCCAACATTAACTCCAATTGTAAGTTTACCCCGATTATTCATATCCAATTTTCGTCCCAACGGGTCGTCGGATTCATAATCAATCCGTTTCTCTTCCTGATAATTGGTAAATGCCACAGAGGTTGTATCCTTGGGATTCTGAAGCGCCCAAAGTTTATCCTTTACGCCTTCAATAACCAGGCTTTGAACAGCTTTCTCAATAGCTTCGGTAACGCAAATTTCGATAGGTTCATTGTATGTAAAGCCGGTTTCAGTTTCGAGTAGCCGTTGTGCTTTAACATACCTGAATAATCCAAGCGATACTTCCTGCGAAAGAATGGATTTGGTGGTATAAACAGTCTTTAATACCTTTCCATTAGCCGTTGAAACAGCACGGATATAGATACTGATTCGATCTTCACGATATTGTCCTGAAAAGTCGGCTCCAAAATAACGGATACCGGCCCCTCCGGTCAAAATGTTTGTTTCATACGATATAATTCCGCCTTCCAGGATAACGCCTGCAAACAAAAGGGGAGGCAATAGCGATTCGGCATTTTGATCCTTTCCTTCATACTGGGCGCGACTTGAGCGGATAATTTTCCGTTCGTTCATTAAATTAGCTATATTTTCACGCTCAATCGGAATAAACCAGCCGGATTCTTCCAGCGCACGAATTAAAATAGTCGTTGCTCCTTGTGTTACGGCAGTCGACCAGCTTGTTCCCGTATCCGATGGTTTGTACTGCCCTGTCTGGTCGCGAAACTTATAAACAGCGGTAACAATTTTTTCCTGTGGCTTGGGGAGCCCCAACAGTATCCTTTTGGCCGGTGACTCGGGTCCGAGAACTGCTCTTCTGGGTTGCAACGGTTGATGCATATAGGGGCCGCAAGCTGCCAGCAAAGCCGGCAAGACCAACAGATAAAAGTTCCTTAGCAGAATGGTTTTCTGTAACATAATAATGATTCTATGTAAATGAATAATTAGAAATAAGGAACTGAAACCGTTGTAGAACTCCCGGATGAATTATCCAGAATCGTAATATTCAATCCGGAGGATTGATTACTGATATTAATCTGATAATTACCCAAGATATATGTTCCGGCAGCCAAAGCATTTTCGCCAAACTGTTTTGCCACAATTTGCCGAGAGAGTTCGCTTAAAATCTGCTGATTCAGGCTTGCCGTAAAATTCGTTAACGGATTCGTGGTGGTACTGCTGTAAGGATTGGTGGCGGCAGTTGTTTTGATGTCGTTCTGTGCTTGCGCCGAACTCATCAACCAACTGTAATTGTAGGGATTTCCGCCAAAAGCGGGATTTTTAGGAGTATAAACAAATTGTTGTCCATAGGTTTTTCCTGTTGCGAAAAAGAACAACATAAACAATGTTTTAAAAATGATTTTCATAGTGTTTGATTTTAAAGGTTTATAGTTGGTAAA
>JAUZOM010000214.1 GCA_030706465.1 Bacteroidota bacterium
AAAAGCGGTTTTTTCAACATTGGCAGGGAAAGGCGCCATGGGTTGATGAAAACGGAAAAGAATTGCCTGGCTTTATCGAAGATATTGCAAAGCAAACCGACACCTATAAACATTTAGTAAGAAAATTTGGAAGACGTAAAGACTCGGTTGAATATTACTTGAACAAGCCACATACCATGACCGTCTTTACATGGAGCGGCGACCGAGATACCACATTCAGTACTTATGATTCAATTCGCTATTACAAGCATCTTCTAAATGCAGGTTTTTTAACGATGGATCCGCAAACAGGTTTTGTGAAAACATGGGTAGGAGGGGTGAATTTCAAGTATTTCAAATACGATCACGTCAGTCAGTTCAAACGGCAACCGGGTTCATTGTTTAAGGCATTTCTCTATACCGCAGCAATTGATAATGGTTTTGGCCCATGTGACCAGATTACCGATAAGAATGTCACCATTAATTATGTTGAGAAAGGGCAACCAAAAACCTGGGCACCGCATAATGCCGACTGGAATTTCAGTGGACGGTCTATGACCTTAAAACATGCTTTTGCCAGAAGTGTTAACTCGGTAGCTGTTCAGGTTTCTCAAAAAATTGGCTGGACTAAGGTGATTGAGTATGCTAAAAAGATGGGGATAAAATCGGAAATTCCCAGTGTCCCTTCTGTTTGTTTGGGTACCAGTGATGTTTCATTACTCGAAATATTGGATGCATATTCGCCTATTGTCAATGGCGGTTACAAACTGGATCCGGTGTTCATTACTAAAATTACGGACCGTACCGGAAAAGTGCTTTACGAATATAAGCCCAAACGGACCAAGATCCTGAATGATGAAACGGCATTTCTGATGAGTATCATGTTACGGGCCGGACTTTCGGAGCCGGGAGGAACGACACAGGGACTTTTTGAATATGATCTGTTTAAATACGATACCGAGTTTGGAGGTAAGACAGGAACCTCTTCAAACTATTCTGACGGATGGTTTATTGGTGTAACTCCCAAACTGATTGGGGGAGCCTGGGTGGGTTCAGAAAACAGAAGCATTCACTTCAGAACTTCAGAACAAGGTGAAGGTTTGAAAACGGCTCTGCCTATTTATGGATTGTTTATGCAAAAGGTCTTGCATGATGAGCGGCTAAAAGAATACCGGGGTAAATTTCCTAAACCACCTGACCATGTTTCAAAAGAATATACATGTCATACCCGGTTAGCACCCACTGTTAAGGATTCCACATTGATGATGGATGATGTGGAAATGGAATTCGATAATCCAAAATAACCTGTCAACATTACTTGTCGAGGCATTCAACTCTTCTGAAAATAGATGTGAAGGGCATTTATTTTCAGAAGGCTTCGTTTTGAGTGGAAATAAGAAGTACTTTCGCAAAAAATTATTAACATAACTAATTATTAATTTTTAATATTATATCGATGGAAATCAGCAAAAATAAAGTAGTCAGTCTGACCTACACTCTCAAACTGGATAATGCAGAAGGTGAGCTCGTAGAGAAGGTTGATAAAACCGAACCTCTGGTATTTATCTATGGTGCAGGAATGATGCTACCTAAATTTGAAGAACATTTAACCGGTAAAGTTGTAGGCGATGGCTTCGAATTTACGCTGGATAGTCCTGACGCATATGGCGATTACCAACTTGATATGGTTGTAAATCTACCACTTGACATCTTTAAGGTTGAAGATAAGATTGATTACGAGATGTTGAAGGTAGGTAATGTGTTACCGATGATGGATAACCAGGGCAATCATCTTCAGGGAAAGGTGCTGGGAGTTGAAACTGGTACGGTCCGTATGGATTTTAACCATCCAATGTCCGGTAAGACATTACATTTTATCGGCGAGATTATTGACGTTCGTGAAGCTTCTGCAGAGGAACTGAGTCACGGACATGTTCATGGTGATGGTGGGCATCAACATTAATCGTTGGAATAATATAATTCAAAAAGCCGTCCCTTTCAAAAGAGACGGCTTTTTGTTTTCATATCGATGATGATTTTCCTGCTTATTGGCCGATTAAAAATACAACCGGTTTCTTGTCAATTTCCGGAATTTGTTTCTTCCATTCCCATGCCCGTAAGGTCCTGATAGATTCTTCAGCGGTAGATATCAAACAGGCAACGCAGATCAAGGTATCGGGGTGGCAGGTTTCAGCCAGCAATTGCAACAGCTTACGGTTTCGATAAGGTGCTTCAATAAATATCTGTGTCTGCCCGTTCCGAAATACCACCGACTCCATCTCACGGATTTTTTTGACTTTATCCCTCATTTCTATTGGCAGATAGCCATGAAAAGCGAATTGCTGTCCGTTGAATCCCGAAGCCATTAACGCCATAAATATTGAAGAAGGACCCGAAAGAGGAACGATATGTATTTTTTCCTGATGGCAAAGATTAACAAAGCTCGCTCCCGGATCAGCTACACAAGGAAGTCCGGCTTCGGACAATAGTCCGACATTTGAACCACTTAGTAGCGGGACAATCATCTCAGCGATCTCTTCCTGGGAGGTATGCTCGTTCAGAACAAAAAACTGAGATGAATCAAATGGCCTTGGATAACCGGACTTCTTTAAAAAATGACGGGCTGTTTTAAGTTCTTCAACAACAAATACTGATAATTCCCTGACAATTTCAATGTTGTAAGAAGGAATTACCCTTTCTATAGGGGTGTCTCCCAAAAGAGTAGGGATAAGATAAAGAGTACCTTTATTTTTATTCATCGCTAATGATTATTCCATGGTAGATGATCAAGATCCACGTTGCCACCGGAAAGGATGATGCCAATCCTTTGGCCTTTAAATGATGACTTTTGCTTTATGATTGCAGCAAGGGGAACGGCAGACGATGGCTCAACGATAATTTTCATACGTGTCCAGATCAAACGCATGGCATCGATGATTAAGGATTCTTCTACGGTGATTATTTCATTGACATACTGCCGGATGATTGGAAAAGTAATGCTTCCAAGAGATGTCCGCAACCCATCTGCAATGGTGTGAAGAGGGCTTACAGGTTGAATACTCCCTGAATGAAATGATCTCCAGGCATCATCTGCATTTGCAGGTTCTGCTGCGATGACAGTTGTTCCGGGAGAATAGTACGCGGCAGATAATGCAGTACCACTCAATAGACCTCCTCCTCCAACCGGCGCCATGATTACATCCAGTCTTTCGGTTTGTTCAATTAATTCTTTTGTTGCTGTAGCTTGTCCTGCTATAATCCGGACGTTATTATAAGGATGGATTTCGGTAGCCTGTGTTTCTGAAATTACTTTTACCAGCATCTCTTCTCTGGCCTCAACGGTTGGCTGGCAGAATGTAATGATACCGCCATACTGTTGAACAGCATCCACCTTGACCTTCGAAGAATTGGAAGGCATCACGATATAGGCCTTCACGCCTATATTACGGGCTGCCAGTGAAAGTGCTGCAGCATGATTTCCCGACGAGTGGGTTGCGACGCCATGTTGAATCTCATCAGGGCTGAGGGTGAGAATAGCATTGGTGGCTCCCCTCATCTTGAATGCACCGGCTCTTTGAAAATTTTCACATTTAAAGTAAACTTCAGCATCCAGATATTCATTGATCAACCTTGAACTTAAAACCGGAGTCCGGTGAATATAAGGGGCGATCCGTTTTGCTGCTTCAACGATATCGCCGCTATCGGGTATCTTAAAATCCATTTTACTTTATTTTTTGAATGATTGCATCGCAAGCTTTATCCAATAGATGAAAAACATCTACAAATCCTTGTTTTCCGCCATAATAGGGATCGGGGACTATCTGATTTTCTCCTGGAAACAGTTCGTTAAGTATCAGCCCGGCTTTATTGCGGTCGGCATTATTCCTTGACAACTTATGGACTGCCTTCAAATTTTCATGATCCATCACAAAGATTTGATCGTAAATATCAAAGTCCCCTTGCTTAAAAACCCTTGCCTTATGTGTACTGATATCGACTCCAAACTGCGATGCGGTCATTTCCGCTCTTTGATCTGCAGATTGGCCGGCATGAAAAGAGACGAATCCGGCAGAAGCAACTTCTGCATTTATATTGTGTTTTTTTATCTTCTTTTTTAATATCCCTTCAGCAAGCGGAGAACGACAAATATTGCCAAGGCAAACCATTAGAATTTTCATGAAGTATTTTAAGTATGATGCAAAATTAAATAATTCGGAACATAAAAAAAGCCGTTACGTTATTCCGAACGGCTTTAATATTTTAACAATAGAGCATTACATCTTTATTTTTTTATCAATTTCATCCAGATGCGATTTGAATTGCTTATCGGTTTCAATTAAATTCGTGATAGCACGACAAGCATGTAATACGGTAGAATGGTCTTTATTACCGCAAAACAATCCGATCGTTGAAAGTGAGGCTTTCGTGTGTTTTTTTGAAAGAAACATGCTCATTTGTCTTGCCTGCACTATTTCTCTCTTTCTGGTTTTGGAATTAAGGGCCTCAATTGGAATATTAAAATAGTCGCAAACTACCTTCTGGATGTAATCGATTGATATTTCGCGGGTGGTATGTTTAACAAATTTCTCGATCATCTCGCTGGCAAGTTCAATGGTAATCTCCTTTTTATTGAGCGACGACTGAGCCATTATTGAAATAAGGGCTCCCTCGAGTTCACGGATATTGGTCTTCACATTATAGGCGAGATATTCGATCACATCTTCGGGCATTTCAATTCCATCGTTGTAGATGTGCTTTTTCAAAATAGCAATGCGGGTGTCAAGATCCGGAACCTGCAAATCGGCAGCCAAGCCCCACTTGAAACGGGACAAAAGACGCGGTTCAATGCCTTTAAGCTCGACAGGTGGTTTGTCGGAGGTGAGCACTATTTGTTTACCCTTTTGATGCAGATAATTAAAGATATGGAAAAAAGAATCCTGGGTCTTTTCTTTTCCGGCAAGGAACTGAATATCATCTATAATTAACACATCGATCATTTGATAAAAATGAACGAAGTCATTGTGTGTGTTGTTCCTAACCGAATCGATAAATTGGTTTATAAACTGTTCAGCAGCTACATATAAAACAGTCTTGTCCGGGAAATTATTCTTAACCTGAATTCCTATTGCATGTGAAAGGTGGGTCTTGCCAAGCCCAACAGGACTATATATAAATAAAGGATTAAAAGCAGTCTTACCTGGATTTTGAGCTACAGCAAAACCTGCCGAACGGGCCAAACGGTTACAGTCACCTTCGACATAATTATCAAAAGAATAAGCATCAATAAGTTGAGATTGAATTTTGATTTTTTTCAATCCGGGAATCACAAAAGGATTTGGTATCTCCTTGTTGCTTCCCTTGTTTAAATCAATCGGCATGGCTATAGCCGGATTATTTAAAGACTTGTTGTTGCTGGTGGGAACCTTGATTGTATAAGGATCTGCCTGATTTGCAGAATTATCCATTACAATGCTGTACTCTAATCTTCCTGAGCTCCCAAGTTCACTCTTTATCGTCTTTCTGAGTAAATGAATATAGTGTTCTTCCAACCATTCGTAGAAGAACTGGCTCGGTACCTGTATGGTGAGCACGTTATTATCAAGCCTGATTGGTTTTATAGGCGAAAACCACGTCTTAAAACTTTGATAATTAATATTGTCTTTAATTACTTTCAGACAACGTTCCCATACTTCGATATGAAGCTCTGTCATGCTCAATGTAATGTTTTAAGTAGTCCTTTATATTTATAAATTCTATAAACCTGTATTCTATAGCGTAGAAACCAAAAGATTAGAAGTTTTCAGTTTCAAATCTTTCGAACCTCTGTAAGCGAGAAAAGTTGTTAACAAAGTTCAACTTAAAATAGTTGAAAAAAAATAGGAGTAGAGCTTGATTTACATAAATATGTTTCTTATTTGATTGGTAAATTTTTTTAAATTTCTTATTGAGTTTTTAATTCAAATTGTCTTTATGTAATTGATTTTAAGACTTTCAATTCTTGTGAATTTTTCATATACCTTGATGGAATCCAATTTGGGTACCTGAAAAGTTATTTTGCATTCCAGTTCAAATGATGAAGATAACTGTTCCAGATTTTCTTCTTTAATAATCTTCATGACCTCATTCATCATCGAATACGGATAAATAATCTCATAAACATCCCTTATTTTAAGTGTTACGATTTGGGCATTGTTTAAAGCATCCTGGGCAGCAGTTTTATAAGCATTAATCAATCCACTGACACCCAATATTGTGCCACCAAAATACCGGACTACCGCTACCAGTGTATTGGTC
>JAUZOM010000215.1 GCA_030706465.1 Bacteroidota bacterium
AAACTTATGTTACGTAGGCTTTTGTGGCTCCGACCTCAACACCTATTCGGGTAAAAACCCGATGGTGAAATTGACCGTACTTCCGGGACATGAAATCGGCGCCGTGGTGGAAGCTGTGGGCGAAGGCGTTCCCGGTCATATCCAACCGGGCGTTTCCTGCACTGTCAATCCTTACACGGCCTGCGGCAGTTGCCCGTCATGCCGTAACGGACGCCCGAATGCCTGCCAATTCAACCAGACATTCGGCGTACAGCGCGATGGCGCCATGTGCGAGTATATTACCGTACCCTGGTCGAAAGTGATTCCCGATGCGGAGATCAGCTCCAAGGATTTCGCGCTGGTTGAGCCGATGAGCGTTGGTTTCCATGCCGTTTCGCGCGGCCAGGTCACCGACCTCGACGTAGTAATGGTGATCGGTTGCGGAATGATCGGTGTTGGAGCCATCGTGCGTTCGGCTTTACGCGGCGCCCGGGTTATTGCCGTCGATGTGGACGACAGTAAACTGGAACTGGCCAAACGTCTGGGTGCGGCTTACACCATCAACTCCAAAACCGAAGATGTGCATGCCCGCCTTCAGGCCATTACCAACAATGCCGGTCCCGACGTGGTGATAGAAGCCGTAGGGGCACCGCCCACCTACCAGATGGCCATCAACGAGGTGGCTTTTACCGGTCGCGTGGTCTGCATCGGATATGCCAAGACGGAGATTGCCTTCGAAACCAAATATTTCGTGCAGAAAGAATTGGATATCCGCGGTTCGCGCAATGCCATGCCCGAAGATTTCCGCGCCGTGATTGAATATTTGAAACGCGGCACCTGCCCGAAAGACAAGCTGATCAGTGGGATCTTCGAACCCGAACAGGCACAGGATGCCATGAAGCAATGGCAGGCAAACCCTGGAAAAGTTTTTCGTATTTTTGTAAAATTTTAAAAATCACGGATATCAATAAACACAAAGCCTCTGTCTGCGGACAGGGGCTTTTATAGGTTTATAATACAATTTAAGAGCAGCTCGCTACAAAAATGCCACTGCACAAATTAGGATTATGATAAAAAATAAAATGACGTAGATTATACTCAGAACGGTCAGGCAACCGAATCCCAAGCAACTAAGCTGAGGCTGTTTTTCGTTCCCCGGAAATTGCACTTTAGGAAAATCACCCTCAAACATAATCCTCACATATTAAATATATTACATTAGAAATTTACCAAAAAGGGGAGAATAATAAAAGAAATTCTCATGCTTTCTTTCAGAAAAAGATGGAACTTACTCAATAAAGCAATGTTTCAATTTAAAGGCTCAAGTCCAATAAATGAAACATTGACTTCTGGAATGTTTAATAAGTCTCAAATTACAATTTCGAAACCAACCGCAACTTGTTTAAGACAAATGTCCAGTAATGTTGGAACTCCGCCACTGCCCTTTTCTGCTTCCTTACAACAAAAATAAAAGTCAGGGTGGCACATAAAACGATCAATATGGAAGTGGAAATCAGCATATTTCCTAACCCGGCCAGGGGCGAACAAATTCCGCCCGCCAAAAACGACATGAAACCAAGTATAGCTGAAGCATTGCCTGAATTTTCGCGTACAGGTTCCATGGCCAAAGTTGTGGAGGTAGGCAAGACCATCCCCAGAAAAAACAACAAAAAGAAGAAAGCTCCTTCGACAAAATATACAGGAAGCCCTGCAACCAAAATGAAAGCAACCACAATACTCATTATAAAGAAAGATACGGTACCTATCCTCAGGCCTTTTTCTGTTCTTCGAAATCGCATTACCAACAGACTCCCAGCCATAATGCCCAGGGCATTTAATCCAAAACATAGACTATAGACTACCGGTGTTACCCCAAAATGCACCTGAAAAATAAAAGGAGAGGCTGCTATATAGGTAAACATCACGCCCATTGCCATGGATTGTACCCATACATAACGGGTAAATACCCTATTCCGCATTACCGGGAGGTAGGAACGGAATACGCCAATTACAGATTCATGCCCGAATACCTTTAATGATTCCCTGAAATAAGCAGTAAAAATCAACAAAACGGCCCCAATACCAAGCAATGTCCAGAAAATCCCTTTCCAATCGGTTACCAATAACATTAGACCACCTAAAACAGGGGCGCCAATCGGAGCTATCCCCTGCACACTGCTTAAAACGGAGAAGAAACGGGCCAATTCCCTGCCTTCATATAAATCTGTAGCGATAGACCTGGAAATGACTATGCCTCCTGCACCAGTTAATCCCTGAATAAACCGGAAAACGAGCAATTGCGTAATGGATCCGGAAAAAATACAGCCTAAAGTGGACAGGACAAAGAATATCAGCGAGATCATTAATAGAGGTTTCCGTCCATAACGATCGGAAAGGGGACCAATAAATAACTGCCCTAAAGCCAATCCCGCCAAACCGACGGTCAGGGTTAGCTGTATCAAAGAAGTTGATGTTCCGAAATATTTTCCCAAATCCGGCAAACATGGAAGGTAAAAATCGGTAACAAATGGACCGAAAGCCGACACAAATCCAACTAATAAAAGGATAAAAAGTGATGAATTTTTCTTCATAAACTACGTTTTTCAGGTTGCAAAATTGAGTAATTTAAAGACTCATTCCAAGCTCTATATAGATTAGTTTTCGTCCTGTTTGCCGCCAAATATTTCTTGGATTCATTTATAATTAAGTACATTTGCATGCAAAAACCCCGATGAAGCATTCGTTCTTTATATCTTCAGAGCCAAAAGCCATTGAACAATTTCTGTCCACCGGAGAACGTCAGCGAACTACCTTTGAAGGACTTATCTTTATCTATACCAGGGAAGGTGAAGCCCAAATCGAGATTGATGATCGCCTTTATACTCTTCAAGCCAAAAGCCTGCTCAGTATATTGCCTCACCATGTTTACCTCATCCGGAAAAGGTCTTCCCTTTTTCGTGCATGTACTTTTGCCTTCACCTTTGATTTTATGAGTGATTTCCCATTTTTGCTTTCAGAAAACATCTCAGAAAAAATCCAGCTTCTCCCTCTTGTCCGGCTTACCCGGGATGAACAAATACGGATGAATGATGACCTGAATGTCATTCAATGGTATTACCAACTGGCCCGGCATCCATCTCAGCGGGAAATATTATGTTCCCTGGCATTTGTGTTTACGGCAGAAGTAAAAGGGATTTACTCACGTAACCCGATAAAAATAACGACTACACATTGCGAAGAGCTGACGGATCGTTTCTTTCATCTACTTCAGAAAAAATTCCACACACATCGTGAAGTGGCTTATTATGCCAACAAACTTTGCATAACGCCGAAATACCTTGCACGAATTATCCGGTAGGTTACCGGGGAAACCCCGATTTATTGGATTGCCTTTTTTATTGTCAGGGAAGTAAAAGCATTGCTAAAATCAACCACTCTTACCGTGACCCAGCTTTCCGAACAATTTAACTTCCCCAATTCTTCTTTCTTTGCAAAATATTTTAAAAGGCAAACCGGAATCTCACCGGCAGCATACAGAAAAGGCAATAACCTGATTACCAGGGTGACAAATCATTAAATAAACAATTCAACAAAACTGCCTACAAATAAAAAGGTTTGACCCTGAAAATACAGAGTTAAAAATTCATATGCCTTTGCGTAATTTTATTTTCTTAGGATGAGAAAAATTTTCCTGACCCGTTTTAAAGGAACGCTTGTCCTGGCATTATTATAAATAGCTGTAGCTTTTTGTGAATTAGTTAAGGTTAATTGGGTATGAGCTGTCCTCCACCTGAAAGGTTGTATGTTTTCCCTCCAAGAGCAGAATTAGCACTTGATAAGTAATAAACATTATTGCCATTACCAACTATGTTGGAAACAGTCGAATTGGAAATATTAAGCCCGGAAATCGCCCCATTGATATAAGATGTCCCGGTAACAGTCCAGATACTGGTATTGTCCAGGGTTAAGGTTAACGTACCTGCCGCTTTTGCCTTGTCGATTGCCCCGGTAAATGCCGAAGAACTGCTAAGTGTTATATAAGCCTTACTGCTGGCATCGACATAGATCAAGCCGGATAAGGTCTGTCCCTTGGCAACGAAATAGGTAATTCCTCCGCTTGAGGCAGAAGAACCGCCCCAACTGCCTTTTATGCATCTTACCAAGGTATCGCAACTGTTGTTAAGGGTAACCCCGTTTAAAGTGATGTATGCTGTAGAATTGGTATTATAAAACATGCCACCCTTTGTGCCGGTATAAGTAAATGAGCCGCCGGTCATGGTCAGATATCCGTCAGCACCATTTGCATCACCCGACATACTTTGATATATCAAGGATCCCCATTTGCTGTACGTACATTTTACCGCACAATTGTTCAAGGTAATTGAATTAGAACCTTCAATGACAAGAGCTTCAGCCCCATTTGCAACTAAAGTCGCATCCGTACAGGTAATTTTCCCTGTAGAATAGATTGTAGCAGAATTATTGCCATTTGCCGTATAAACACCGCCGGTTAGGGTAATTGTTCCGCCGCCCCGGTCAGTGGCTATCGTACTGGAACTGCCCCCGGAGGTCACTGCCGTATCATTTTTTACAGTGATTGTTCCCCCACCACTGCACATAATGGCATGGCCTCCATCTCCGGTCATCGTAAATTTATCTCCTGTGGTAGTACTGCTGGCCCCCGAACCATAAGCAAATATCCCATTTGCTCCCTTACCGGATGAAGTAACAGTATTTCCGGAAGAGTTGATAACGGCAGAACCACTGCTGGCGTACACAAGAATCACGGCATTTAATCCATAGAAGCTGCTGTTATCCGTTGACGAGGTATTTCCGGTAGAAGAAATTTTTGAATTTGAAAGGGTTAAGGTACCGCCTGTAACCTTAACCGCCGAAAGATCTATCTCTGAAGACGAATAAGTCTTAGACATAAGAGTGGCAGTTCCGTTGCTTTGACTGTAAGTTCCCCCTGAATCAGTTGATGATGAGTTGCCTCCAGAATTATTCGAATTACCGGAATTATTATTATCCTTCGAACAAGCCGATGCAGACAAAACCAGAACAGAAATGCATAAAACAATTGGAATCTTTCCCGACAAAAAATGTGAAAGGAGTTTTTCCATTCCCTTCAAAAGAAAAGTTTCTATTCCCATTTTTAAGTTTTTTTAATTCAACACCAATTGATCATTTACTATTTAAACGCCAATATATTTTCAATATTGTATTTTGTTAATAGCTAGAAATAAAAGACAGGAATACGAAATATTAAAGGGGATTGTCAGTTTTAAGATCGGGATAAAAATCACTTATCTTCAAAATGATTACATTTGATTTTTTAAACTGACCGGCGTGGCATACGGGGTGTATAAGCATTTTATCATTTAAAATGGGATCAGGGTATTTGAAAATATGGGGGATACCGTTCATCAGTTTGTTCTGTTCTTTGGTTTATGGACAAATTGATACGTCGGAACTAAACAAAGCTAATCTTGTCCTGAAAAACAGAGGAGAGGTATATTTTTTCTTTCATCCGGTCGATTCATCTTTAAGAAAATTAAGCAGGATTATTTCTATTGATAAGGTGGCCGATACAACAGCCTTTGCCTATGCCAATAAAAAAGGATTTCAATTGTTTCTCGAATACAACAAAAGGTTTTCAGTCTTGCCTGCCCCCTGTTTTCAGAATAAGCTCAAACATGCGCTTACATTAACTGCTGCCCAGTCATGGAATGTTTACCCCACCTATGATCAATATGTGACCATGATGCAACAATTTGCCAGTACATATCCCAATCTTTGTCAATTGTCAGAATTGGGTACCACGGCAAAGGGAAGGAAATTACTGGCCTTAAAAATTTCAGGAAACGCGGGAAGCAGCTACAAACCGGCTTTCTTCTTTGCTTCTTCCATACATGGAGACGAACTTACAGGATATGTGTTGATGCTCAGGCTTATAGATTATCTGCTTGCGAACTATAACAATAACGCCACCGTCACGTCAATTCTTGATAGCTTGGAGGTTTGGGTACTTCCTTTGGCTAACCCGGATGGTACCTATTTCGGCGGAAATTCTACAGTAGCCTCAGCCACACGGTCGAACGGCAACAGCATTGACATAAACCGGAATGTCCCGGATCCTGCCGGCGGACAACACCCGGACGGATAACAATGGCAGCCTGAGACAAAGGCTTACATGACTTTTTTCAAGGAGCATCACCCGGC
>JAUZOM010000216.1 GCA_030706465.1 Bacteroidota bacterium
CATATAAGTATTATATATGTTTTATATATGTATTATATAAGGCCCCTTCCAATAGGTTCCCAGGAGGTTCTGCACAGCCTAATAGGAGAAAGAGTCCCGGTGAAACAACGGGAAATCAATAATACAACATTGCCAACCGGTTCAGCATTTCAGTCAGGAGCCATACCATCGTAATTATAACCCATTTTGCGTCCTAAAAAAATACAACTCACCGAATAAACATCATTTATATCATTTTCATAAACAATTATGCTACTATCCTTTTTGGAATTAAAATATAGTTGTATTTTTACAGTGGATTTTCTTAAAGCAAGTCTTTCACTTAAAAATAAAATCACATGAACCACTTATTAATGTTTGAACCTTGGGAGTTAATTGTTTTTGCTTTTATTTTTCTATTATTATTTGGAGGGAAAAAGATACCTGAAATGATGAAAGGACTTGGCAAAGGAGTCAGAAGTTTCAAAGAAGGATTGAATGAAGTTGAAAATGAAATAAAAGACGCAACAAAAGACATAACAAAAGAAGACAAAAAAGATTCAGCAAAAAAAGATGAGTAAGCTGAAGGATGATGAAATGACTTTCTGGGATCATTTGGATGATTTACGGAGTACTTTGTTTCGGATTGCCGCATTTGTTGGTATTGCATCAATCGTGTTTTTTGCATTCATGAAAGACATATTTAACAAAGCTATCCTTGCGCCAACCCGAAACGATTTTTACCTATACCAATGGTTTAATTCCGCCGCCAAAAAGACACCTTTGTTCCCCGATTTTTGTGTAGGAAACTTTCAGGTTAAAGTGATCAACATTAACCTCTCCTCGCAGTTCTTCATTCACATGTCCTCCTCCCTATGGTTTGCACTGGTATTCAGTTTTCCATTTGTAATTTATCAACTTTTCCTGTTTGTAAAGCCGGCCCTTCACAGCAACGAACGAAAAAATGCCGCCGGCGTATTTTTCTTTGGGAATGCATTGTTCTATATTGGGGTTGCTGTTGGATATTTTTTTCTTTTCCCTCTGACATTACGATTTTTAGCCGGGTATCAGCTCAGCACGTTTATTGAACAAAGTGTTTCGCTCGATTCATATATGAGCACTTTCCTGATGGTTTGCTTCTGGATGGGAATCGTTTTTGAATTGCCCATCCTTGCCTGGTTTTTATCGCAGATAGGTATCCTGCATCGTGAATTTTTCAACAAATACCGGAGACATGCCTTTTTCTCCTTGCTTGTCATTGTGGCCATATTTTCGCCAACCGGCGATCCTTTTACCATCATGTTATTCTTTTTGCCTGTTTACGCCCTTTGGGAAATCAGTGCTTTGGTGGTGAAACGAAAACCGGTGGAAATTGAAGAGGAAAGCGTTGAATTTTGAAGATAAGCTTCAAACAGATTATTGCAGTTTAGACTTGAGAAGAAATAAATTTCATCTAATTTTGTATTTATTTTTTAGACATAGAATTTATCATTTATAAATCCATTTGAATATGAAACGAAGAGATTTTTTTAAATCGGCAGCTATTGTTGGTATTGCATCCTTTTTTAAAACGAATGCCTTTGGTTCTGTTTTGTCAGGAAAAGGAGTGGCCGTTCATTCAGAACCTGATTTGGTGGCTGTCATGGGCGGAGAACCTGAAGTTATGTTGCTAAGAGCCCTGAAAGAATTTGGAGGCATCAAAAGCTTTGTAAAAAAAGGACAAAAGGTCGTAATCAAGCCCAACATTGGTTGGGACAGGAAACCGGAACTGGCGGCTAATACTAACCCGGAACTAATAGGGGCATTAGTCAGACTCTGTAAAGGAGCCGGGGCTTCCGAGGTGACTGTATTTGACCACACTTGCCATGATTGGAAAAAGAGTTACACAAACAGTGGCATTGAAAAAGCCGTAACCGCTGCCGGCGGCAAGATGGTTCCTGCCAATGATGAAGCATATTATCGCGAAGTGGAAATACCTCGTGGAATGAATTTAAAGAATGCAAAAATCCATAAAGCATTACTGGAATGTGATGTTTGGTTTAATGTGCCTGTATTGAAACATCACGGTGGAGCCAAGAACACCATCGCCATGAAAAACCTGATGGGAATCGTTTGGGACAGGGGATTTTTCCATAATCATGATTTACATCAATGCATTGCAGACATTTCAACATTTCATAAAAAGCCGGCTCTCAATATTGTTGATGCATATCGGATTATGAAATCAAACGGTCCACAGGGAAAGTCGGAAGCAGATGTTGTCAAGTTAAAATCATTATTGGTTTCGCCTGACTTTGTTGCAGTGGATACAGCAGCCATGAAACTTTTCGCACAAGTACAACCAACCGATCTAAAAGATGTTCGGTACATAGGGCTGGCTGAAAAGCTCCGGGTTGGTACTCAAAACCTGGAGAAACTAAATGTAAAGCGTATTAAACTTTAAGCGATTTAAAGAGAATAATTTTTTACTTCCGATATTACAATTAAGCATCTTTCAATGAAATTTCTTAAGAACATACGAGTCATTTTATCACTTTTATTTTTTCTCCCTATTATTATTTTCTTCATTGACTTTACCGGTAAACTCCCGTTGCATTTACACAAACTATTGAGTATTCAATGGATACCGGCTTTGCTTTCAATGAATTTAGTTGTAATCGGTATTCTCTTATTATTGAGCTTATTCTTTGGAAGAATCTATTGTTCTACTATTTGTCCATTGGGAGTATTGCAGGATGTTCTTTCCTGGAAATCGCGCTTCTTTCGTAAAAAAAAGAAAAAGAATCGGTATTCCTATTCGTCTCCCCAAAACATATTACGGTATTCAATTTTGTCCATAACCCTGATTGTATTCCTTTGCGGGAGTTCGTTCCTGGTTATATTGCTCGATCCTTACAGCACTTTTGGCCGGATTGTTTCCCAATTACTCCGTCCTTTGGTTATTTGGGCCAATAATGGTCTAGCTCATATCACCAACGGCATGGGAAATTACACACTTTATGAAGTGGAGCAGGTTAGTTTTGTTCCATTGGCTTTTGGGGTGGCCATTCTCTTCTTGTATTTGGTAACCCAACTATCCTGGTCGAAAGGACGGACCTACTGCAATACCATCTGTCCGGTGGGAACATCACTTGGATTACTTTCTAAAATTTCTATTTTTCACATATCCATGGATGAATCGGCCTGTTCCCGATGTGGAGCCTGTGAAAAGCAATGCAAATCACAATGTATCGATAGTAAAGCTATGAAAGTAGACGATTCCCGTTGTGTAAATTGCTTTAACTGCCTATCATCCTGCAAAAAAGGAGGCATTAATTATGAACTTCGTTATAAAAAGAAACAAGAAGTATCCGTTCAAGAAACTGTAAATACAGGCAGACGAACCTTCCTTCTTACCTCCGGTGCAGCCATCGCAACTGTAGCTTTAGCCAATACCAATAAAATTATTGGAAAAAACGATACCATACTTTCCCGGAAACCGATCATGCCTCCCGGGGCAATGAATCTAGAACATTTTAATGACCACTGTACAGCTTGTCAGTTGTGTGTATCAAAATGTCCTATGCAGGTTTTAAAACCGGCTGCCTTACAATATGGTATTTCGGGCATCACCCAACCTCATCTTTCCTTTTCAACGCATGTGTTTTGTACCTACGATTGTAACATCTGTTCCTCGGTTTGTCCGACAGGAGCATTACAACCCCTGCCCATGGAAGAAAAGAAATTAACACAACTCGGAATTGCCCATTTCCGTAAGAACAAATGTGTGGTATTTGCACACGAGGAAGACTGCGGCGCCTGTTCGGAACATTGCCCTACACAGGCAGTTCACATGATTCCTTATAAAAACGGACTGACCATTCCTGAAGTGACTGAAGATTTGTGTATTGGTTGCGGCGCCTGTGAATCCATTTGTCCTGTTCGCCCCTATCAGGCTATTTATGTGGAAGGAAATGCCACACAACATAAAGCCAGAAAACCGGCAGAAGCTAAAAAGTTTAATAAGAAAATTGATGATTTTGGGTTTTAGGAGTTTAAAGGATTAATTAAAATTCTAGTAGACTTTATTCCGATTAATTTACTAAACAATTGAAAACAAAAAAATAACCACTAAGACACGAAGAACACGAAGTAACACAAAAATTAAATTCATATCAATTCTTTTCTTTAAAAAAGGAACACAAAGTAAAAAATAGATATGCTTTATTTGTTACGGACAATATTGAAAATCATTGATTTAGAGTGATAAAAATAGGCATGTTTTTATCTTAACGTCCTATATTTCAGCCAATTTAGTCTTTTTTTTTATGAATGTCACCATGAAACACTTGCCTGTAGCCGGGTTTCATCGTTTTGTTAATGGAGATGCATTCATGGACATCCGTTTGCATTCTTTGTTTAAAGTTCAGTATCAATCCGGGAAAGAAATGGGCATTGCCGAAACAGTCACGTTCTTCAACGACATGTGTTGTATGGCTCCCGCAACACTAATTGACAAAAGGATAAAATGGCTAAGCGTGGAGAATAATAAAGTAAGAGCCTCATTTACAAATAATCACATCACTATTTCCGGCTCTTTATATTTCAACAACAAGGGAGAACTTACTGATATTATTTCTGAGGATAGGTTTGCTACAAATGAAAATGGAAAAATGGAAGAAATCCCATGGTCGACGCCTCTGAAAAATTATAAAATAATCAACAAAAGAAAACTTGCTACATATGCCGAAGCAATCTATAACTATCCTGCAGGCGATTTATGTTACGGTACTTTCAGCCTGACAAATATAGAATACAATTGCCGGAAACAGGAATAGATATTGATTAATTTTCATCTCGTGAATGAAGTTTCAAATTTAAATTTAGCATTCATAAATAGAATTACATAAATCTTTGAATTTAAGGGTATCCATTGATTGATGAAAAAAAGCTATCTTTGCAATGCAAACTTTAAATGCATCGCATGCTTGATATTTTTATAAAAGGAGTATTAATTGGATTATGTATTTCCGTACCATTAGGTCCTATTGGTATGCTTACCATCCAACGTACTCTTAACAGAGGCCAGAAATATGGGATTGCTACCGGTTTGGGAGCAACTACTTCCGACTTAATATATACCATCATTACATTATTTTTTTTAAGCTTCGTACTCGATTTCATCGAAGAACACCGCTTTGTTATTGAATTATTGGGAAGCACGGTGGTTGCCATCTTTGGGTGGTATATTTTCAATAGTAATCCTGCCACGCAACCTAAACCCAATGAAACGTCCAAACATAGTTTATTCGGAGACTTTATGACTTCCTTTGGTTTGACTTTATCAAATCCATTGGTTCTGTTTGTACTCATAGCCCTTTTTGCGCGGTTTCAATTTATCGGTAATAAAACTACACTTTGGGTCTCGATCATCGGAATTTTATCTATTCTGGGAGGAGCATTTCTTTGGTGGAATACACTGACCTTCTTAGTAAGCCGGTTTAAGAACAAACTGAATATGCGGGAACTGAAATTAATCAATCAAATAACCGGTGTTATTATAATTCTGATTGGTGTAGTAGGATTAATCTTAACCTGCATAAAATAAATAAGCCAATCCATTATCACAATGAATTGGCTTAACCATTAATTCCAGAGGATTAATAAACAAAATGCTTTCTGTTGTACCTTAAGAATTTTCACCTTCTGATGGTGTCATATCTCCTTTAGACGAAAAACCATTCATCATCTCTTCTTTGGTCATTTTTCCGCTATTCCATATCAGGCTTAGTTCCTTTTTCGTTTTACTAACGATAAGTTGATCGAGATTGTCTTTTCCTGAAACACGATAATAGATATGGACACTTTCACCTTTCTCTCTGGTTTCAACAGCCGTTTCAAACTTACCTGCAGCTAAAACCTGATTTAATTCTTTTTCAAAAGTTTTCATGATCTGAGAATCGCTTGGAGCCTTGAGCGTGAGAATCTTTGTCGATTTCATCTTTGACTTAGCACCATTATTACTTTTGGCGATACCACCCATTGATGAAGCCATGTTCATCATTCCATTTCCTACAGAGACATACTCGAAATGTTCGTCATCACTATATTTTTCGAATAAACCTTGAAGCGTTTGCGCCTGGCTTGCTGCAACTATAAATAGTACAGCAACTAATAACATTGTTTTCTTCATTTTATCAATTATTAATGTTGTGAGTCTTTTTC
>JAUZOM010000217.1 GCA_030706465.1 Bacteroidota bacterium
GCCTTATATAATACATATATAAAACATATATAATACTTATATGATACATATTCAAAACATATTTATATAGGTATATATTAACTATGTATTGTCTATGTATTTCCAATCTTTTTAGGAACTCTTTTATAAGTCCTTTTTCGGTAGGTTCCCAGGAGGTTCTCCAGAGGTAGATAGCCTGTATAGTTCCCGGTATATCGCTTTATCGTGCTTCGGATGGCAGGAAAGAAGTTCAGGTCCCCATCGCGTTCATAATCGGACGATGTAACTATCGGTTCTGACAGGATGGTAATTATTAAAACGACTCAACATGAACTGATAATTTTGTTTCTATAAAAGCAGGGTTTTGGTAATTTTACGACTTCGTTCCTAACGATCTCCTAACTAGTAAACTAATCGCAAATTCCGCTCTTTTTGATAATTTTAGGTTCTTTATTTTCAACAGGTTATTGTACTGCGAAACATTAAATAGTCGAAAACAAAGAATTAAGAATGACCACTAAGTTCCCACGATCGGGGATCGAACATCAAAAAAGATAACAAACCACAATAGACACATTAGTTCACAATAGAAATAATTTTTTCAGTTATCTTCGTGAATTTATAATCATAAAATATCAATCGATAGTTGACTATTGTGTTCTTTTCTATTTTTATCTACTGTGTTCTAATGTGTCTATTGTGGTGAATCTGTTTGTTGTTATTAGTTGTTTATTTATCCTGATTATTAACGTATTACATTTAGTTATATAGTAGCCACGAATGGAACATCCCGAGTGGATAAAGAATGCGATATGGAAATCGCGTGTCCCAAGTATGAATTTAATCTTTGTGTCACTGAGTGCTTCCCCGATTCCCGGAATGTTCCATTAACCACTTAGATGTAAATCATTTGTTTTCAATCGTATAGCAAACTAATTGGAATAAAGTTTTTTCTATCCCAACGGAACTTATCCGACTTCTATTTCAGGTATGAAGTGGAATCGGAAAGACTTCGCAGCAGGATGGCAGCGTCTATTGTGACTCGTTCTTTATTCCGGTAAAACAGTACCAAATAACATTGATTTATGCTACAATTTATCGTTCTGCCGGAAGGATAGTCTTTTCAGCCCCAAAACATTTTATAAAATAAATGGATAAATTAGGACTGTATTAATTCCCTTTTTTATATCTTTAGTGCGCAATTAGAAGAAGAGTATTTTAATAACAAACCGGCCGCTTGAAGGCTGATAAAATGCAGGTTTCTTTTGGAAATGAATTGTTTCTGCAAAGCAGGTGTTGTACCTGAAATGATTCCGTTTAATCCTTGTCTCTACAGAATAAGCAGAACCGAACGGCCTTGTTTCCTACCAGACTGCTGAAAATTCTATGAACCTGAATTATACCGACTTCTTATCTTACACATTCGCTATCTATGAAAAAAGGATATTTATTAGCTCTGGGCATTTCCGTTTGTTTAATTATACTGATTATAATTACAATCAGAACGTATTTCGCTCCCAAGGGAATCAATATTGATAAAGAAAAATATCCCATTACCGGCATCGATGTATCCAGACATTCGGGTATAATTGATTGGAATAAAATAGAGAATCAAGACATCAGTTTTGTGTATATAAAAGCCACGGAGGGAGAAGATTACCTGGATCCGAATTACCTGAGCAATGTCACAGCCGCCCGGAAAACAAACTTGATGGTTGGCGACTATCATTTTTTCAGGTTTAACAAGCCTGGTAAGACTCAAGCTGTGAATTTCTTATCGCACACCCGAAACTTTATTGGAAAATTAACCCCGGCGTTGGATGTTGAGGAATGGGGAAACATGCCGGTTATTAAATCCGAAACACAGATACGGAAAGAAATAGCCAGTTTTCTGAATACCGTCGAGAAGGCCAACGGATGTAAAATGATTATTTACACGAACGTTAATTCTTATAACCGTTATATAAAAGGACAATTCCCGGATAATCCCATTTGGATTTGTTCCTTCAACAAGAACCGAATACTCCCCGATAAGCGGGAATGGCTATTCTGGCAACATGCCCATAATGGCAAACTAGCCGGCATTAAAGGCTTTGTGGATATAAATACATTTAACGGCGATGAAATTAAATGGAAGAAGTATATTGACCAGGAGGTGAATTGTGTTATGGATAAAGATTTCAAACTGAAAATATACCATTCGCTCAAATCATTTTGGGATTAACGGGGATAATTCTTGCCCACCCAGACGTGTTTTAACCGATACAAGATATGCCAAAGCAAAAATTAAGCACATGGATATAAATCGCATCGGATAATTCAACTTAAACTTCCATAAGAATATAACGCAGACAACTATAAATACGACATTACAGCGTTCTCATTACTTATCACTGTTTTCAGTAGCGAAAATCGCTAAAAAAGTAGTTACAGGATACAAGAATCTGGAATAATTTCCGTTAAATTTTATATCTTTAAATTATTCTGCATGAAAAACAATATCCTTACTCTTTCAATCTTGTTTCTCGGTATCAGTACGGGAACTGTAAAAACGCTGGCACAAACCGGTTATTCCGGAAGGGCCTGGCACGATTCCATCCAGGTGATTCCAGGGAAGGTGGAATGCGAAAAATACGATGTAGGGGGCGAGGGAATTGCCTACCACGATGCGGATAGTGTAAACAATGGCAGCGGAAAGCTCAACCCGGATGATGGCACCTATTACAATACATTCCGGATAAACGAAGGGGTTGACATTTCGTATACAAAAGCCGGGGGCACGGACGATAATCCATACAACAAGGTAGAACCCAAGATGAAGCAACTTTATGTGGGATGGACCAGTCCGGGCGAATGGACCAAATACACCGTTGACGTGAAAGAAAGCGGCCTTTATCAGGGCACCCTTATGTATACCGCCAATGCAGACGGCAAAATAGCCCTGGATATCGATGGCAAAAGCTGGTTAAGACCTGTATTGATCCAGTCGACCTTTAATGCAGCCGAACCGTTGGCCTGGCGCCAATGGCATCATTGGAACAAGCAATTCCTGTTTAACCGGCTGAAGTTAACCAAAGGAAAGCATGTGCTGACCCTTAAGACTATTGAAAAAGGTGGAATGAATTATGATTACATTGAATTCACGAAAGTAAAATAAAAAAGGTCGAATGACCTTTTTTATTTTACTTTCGTCTATCTAAATGCATTCTGCTTGTTTCGGTTTATTTTCTTCCTATCCCGTTATATTATCGTCATTTCTCCACACATGCTAATGCTGAGTCGATGTTTTACATCGTCCTGCGAAGTATATTCCCCCAACAAATACATGAGTTTGGTGACAATGGCTTCGGTCGTGCAGTCATAGCCACTCATGACTCCGGCGTTTACCAGGTTCAGGCTGGTTTCATAACGGCCCATTTCGACAGACCCTGTACTGCACTGCGTTTTATTTACGATTAATATGCCCCGGTCGGTTGCAGCTTTCAATGCATCATAGAACCACAGACGGCGGGGGGCGTTACCGGCGCCAAAACTTTCGAGCACCACTGCCTTTAGATCCGGGATATTGAGAATTGCACTCACGGTGTGTTCGGTAATGCCTGGAAAGAGTTTCAAGATGGCAATGTTCTGATCGATATTGGTGCGTACCCGAAGATCTGTTCCGGCAGCCGGATAGTGGATATAGGAACGGAAATACTTAATATGCACCCCGGCTTTGGCAAGCGGCGGATAATTGTACGAATTAAAAGCACTGAAATGCTCGGCATTTTTCTTGGTTGTCCTATTTCCCCGAAAGAGCGTATCCTCGAAAAATATACATACCTCCGGGACAATCGGCTGCCCGTTTTCTTTTGCAGTAGCAATTTCGATAGAAGTTAACAGATTTTCTTTAGCATCCGAACGCATCATACCAATCGGCAATTGCGCCCCGGTGAAAATGACAGGTTTGGAAAGGTTTTCGAGCATGAAACTCAAAGCCGAGGCTGAATAGGCCATCGTATCGGTCCCATGCAGCACTACAAATCCATCGTAATCGTTATAGTTTTCTTTTATCAGGATTGCTATTCGTTCCCAAACGGGAGGATGCACATCGGAAGAATCAATCAGAGGTAAGAATGGAATACTTTTTACACGAATACCTGTTTGTTTGAGTTCAGGCAAGTACTCCTGAAGTCGTTCAAAATCAATGGGACGTAAAGCTCCGGTAGCCGGATCTTCAGACATACTGATGGTTCCCCCTGTAAAAAGCAATAATACGGCGCTTTCTTTTTCCACGGCTATTTTGTAAAGAATTAATTACAAAGATAATGCAAAAATCGATGTTTATCATTGTAAAACAGCAATTAGAATTCGATGACAACGTTTTTTTAATGAATTCAGTTAAGTATTGAAAAAAATTCACTATTTTTGTATTCAGCACGTTACAAACATAAGTGTTTGACAGAGTACAGAATATGTTGCAAACTATGAACAGGATTTTTCTGATTGGCTACATGGGTTCCGGAAAAACAACCGTAGGCCAATTGTTGGCTACCAAGTTGGGATACAGCTTTATTGACATGGACACTCACATTGAAAGCAAACTGTTTAAATCCGTTTCACAGATATTTGCCGAGTTGGGCGAACAACAATTCAGGCTGCTGGAACATCAATGTCTGCATGAAATTGCCGAATTTAATAACGCAGTTATCTCTACCGGTGGTGGAGTCCCTTGTTTTTTTGACAATATGAAATACATGAATGAACATGGTATTACTATTTATTTAAAATTAACAGCGGAGGAATTAACCGAACGATTGGAAGGCTTTCAAGCCAATAAACGACCATTACTTGCCGGAAAAAAAGGGAAAGAGTTATATCAGTTTATTGCAGAAGGATTGGCGAAACGGGAACCCTTTTATTCGCAGGCAACTTACTACGTTTCAGGAGAAATAGAATCGATGGTATCGGAAGTTTGCGAGATGGTAAAATCAGATAATCCCAGCCGGAAAGTTCTCTAAGAAGCCCGGTCCTGGAAATCCTGTTATTTCAAGATTTCCAGAAGGAAGATAAACAACAAATGATCAGGATCCGATTTTTAATCGACATACTTAATATTTATCCACTCTAGAATATTTCAAATTAATTTTTAACTTTGTCGTTCAAACAATAAGACCTGATAGACAAAACAAACTAAATAATCACCAGAACATTTATTAAAAAGTATGAATACAAGCATCTATAGTGTGATTACAGGGACAGGAAGCTATATTCCTTCCAATATAATCACAAACGAGCATTTCCTCAAAAATGAATTCTTTGAAACGAATGGGGAAAGAATCAATAAACCCAATCAGGAAATTGCAGATAAATTTCTGGAAATTACGACTATTGCCGAAAGACGCTATATTACTGACGATATGACAACGTCGGATATGGCTTATTTTGCTGGGGAAGCTGCAATTCAGTCAGCTCAAATTGACAAGGAAGAGCTAGACTATGTTATCGTTGCCAATAATTTTGGCGATACAAAACCTGACAACCGTGCTTCGGATCATGTGCCTGCCATGGCATCGAAAGTAAAGCAAAAACTGGGAATAAAAAACCCGGATACAATCGCCTATGACTTGACTTTTGGTTGTCCGGGTTGGGTACAGGCTGTTATCCAGGCCGATTATTTCATCAAATCGGGGGATGCCAAAAAAATTCTGGTCATTGGTGCAGAGGTACTATCGAGAGTCAGCGATCCGCACGACCGTGACTGCATGCTATATGCCGATGGCGCAGGGGCAGTAATACTCGAAGCAAAAGAAAGTGATACGCCAATTGGCATCTTAGTCCATAAAACGCGGTCGGATACTTTCACGCATGCCGGACTACTGCATATGGGACCTTCATACAATCCCGATTTCGAAAAGAAAAACGATTTGTTTATAAAGATGAACGGACGAAGATTGTATCAATATGCTCTTGAAACAGTTCCACCCGCTATAAAAGCTTGTCTTGATAAGATCAACATGCCGATTACAGACGTGAACAAAGTGTTGATCCACCAGGCTAACGGAAAAATGGATGATGCCATGTTAAAACGCCTCTATGCTCTTTATAATATCAACGAGGCTCCTGACAATGTAATGCCCATGACGGTTCATAAACTGGGTAACACTTCCGTGGCCACCTTGCCCACCTTGCTGGATCTGATCCTGAAAGACAA
>JAUZOM010000218.1 GCA_030706465.1 Bacteroidota bacterium
CACTTAAATTCATAGCAATTCAATTGTCCATCCCGTTCCTCAATGTAATCAATTTCCTGTTGTTGTGTTGTTCTCCAAAAATAGAAATTTCCATAATTCAATGAATAGCTGTTCCGCTTGTATCGTTCACTGATCAAAAAATTCTCCCATAAAGCGCCAATATCATTGCGGATAGCCAATGGATTGTAATTTGAAATCAAAGCATTGCGTACCCCATTATCATAAAAATAAATTTTTGTACTCTTCTTTAGTTCATTCCGTACATTTCTGCTAAATGAGCGCAAATGGAATAAAATAAACGATTTCTCCAACAGGTTGATATATCGTTGTACAGTAGCTGTATCTATACCAATTAACCGTGATAATTCCTGAAAAGAAACTTCATTCCCCACTTGCAGTGCCAAAGCCTGAAGAAGTCTTTCAATTACTTCCGGTTTACGAATATCCTGAAATTCAAAGATGTCTTTATATAAGTAACTGGATACTATATTGGTCAGTATCTCCCGTTCATTTCCCTGGTTGGTTACCACATCAGGATACATACCATATATCATCCTATGTTCCAGCAAACGGCTTTCTTCGAACAGCCCGTTTTCATTCATTAATTCATGATAAGAAAACGGGAACATTTTATATTCAAATTTTCGTCCGGTTAATGGTTCATTGATAGAATTGGATAGCTCCAATGCCGATGATCCGGTTACAATAAGTTGTTTATCCGGCAAATTATCGATCAACAACTTAAGGGTAATTCCAATCTCTTTCACCCGTTGTGCTTCGTCAATCAAAATTAGTTCTGCATTCCCGATCAATGCTTTTAGTTGTGTAGAGGTAGGCAAATCTAATTTTTTACGGACATCAGGCTCATCGCAATTCAGAAACAATATCTTCTTGTCACTCTTTTCGGCTATCTGGTTTAGTAAAGTTGTCTTTCCAACTTGTCTGGGTCCCACAACAACGATTGCTTTGTTTTGAAAAAGCTTATTTTTAATTACCTGTTCTAATTCCCGTACAATGTTCATAATGATTTATTTCTTGCAAATATATAATATTTCTCGATCGTAATCTATAAATATTATAATATTTCAGGATTACAATCACAAACCATTATAATTATTCCCTTTTAGAGCCTATATTACCGTCTAATATATCAAAGTTTTTTTCTTCAGGCCCGGTATCCACCCGGAATAGTGGGTTTGGAGAAGTGCAACTTGCACGATCCATCGACTACTAATCTACCTATCCGGCCGAAAAGGGCTAATTTATTTTCTCTCCAAACGAACTAATCATTCAACCCCTCTCCATTGAGAATCTGCGGCATACATTTTTCAACCCTCGACTCCCGGGTTTTAGATTGTTTGGGTGCCGAAAAATAAAGGATGTATGCTCGTTGCCGCCCTGGGGTTAAAGCTTCAAAAGCAGTTTTCATGGCCGGGATTTCAACTAATTTAGTTTGAAATTCTGCAGGAATGGCGTAGTCTTCAGGCTTCTTAAAATCCACTTCCAAACCGGCTTTTTCCACTTCAATGGCTTCATACATATAGGCTTTCAAGACGGTTTCCAACTCATCGATTTCCCGTACGTTGGTGAACCGCACCTGCCGTCCGGCCTGCACATTTTCCGTTTGCTGGATTAGAATCCTTTTGTCATCATTCAACAAAGCACCTTTAATAAATAAAAGCGCACAGTATTCTTTAAAGGCATGAATTAAAACTATGTTCCTGTTTTGGAACGTGTAACAAGGCACACCCCACTTTAATTCTTCGGACAGCGGACAGTCAAGGGCGATCATTCTCAATCTCTCCAATTCTTCCTGCCACTTTTGTGCCTTGCTTAAATAGGCATCAACCTTTGGATTCATTCTATTTTTTGATTTATTTATTGATTAACTGAAATAAAGTGAAGGAGCGCACTGGATAGTTATGAGCGAAGCGGTAACCTGGACTGAAAATCAATGCAGTTCTCAACTAACAAAATACAATTACAAATTGTTCTTATTTTTCAGCACGCTTGTCCCGACACGTCGTCAGGGAATTACCGCTTTGTTCAAACTTGATCCAAGGTTAGGCACAAGTTGCACTCCCACTTTTTATACACCAGACATATCCAGGTGCATGTACAATGGGAGTGTGACTACAATAGTCTGCACTAAATCCCACTACGTGGACTCTATTTAAATACTTCATCCGTCTCTTTCATGTTTTTTAATCAGCCGTAGTACTGGGTGTATTGCAACTGAGACTTCAGGCTCGGTCATTTCGACTAGATAAAACCACTATATTAGTTGCCAGATGGGTTTCTTTATATTGGTTTTTGAGTAACGGTTACATAATCGAAATAATCTCCCGCTTCGAGACATACAGTAATTGTCCGGTTAATGCTTTGTGTGTTTTTGTCTACTTTAATGAACAACGTATTTTTATTGCGCCGTTTCACAATAAAACAATCATGTTGAATTGTAAAGGTATCCACTTCAGCTGTCACCCCAGGATAGTATTTACACCCATTACTATCAACCGATACATTGTTTACCCACCACGAGATACCTCCGGTGGTCACCAACACCGAGTCGGCTGCAGCACTGAATTCAACCGTTTTTCTTGAAAGTTTAATGTTGTCGTCCCAGCCTCCATCTTGTTGAGAACAAGAGAAGAAAATAATAGAGAATATAATAGAAAGGCTAAGATTTACGATTTTCTTCATAATCCGATATTATTAAATAATTTGTTGTTCATTTTGAGTAGTTATTGCAAGGGGTTTCCTTCAAGTCTTCTAATCAACCCAGTATGGATATAGTTCAACCGGCTTTTCATGCCGGGTTGTACAGAACGAAATTCCAGGCATTAAAGGTTGAGCTACTCCTCAACGTATTTTTTGTACGTAAAGACCAAAGACGCTAAAATTATACAACTTAAAAACAGCAGGTTGCATCAGTGGGTCTTAGCGTACCTTTTGATAATTAGACTTACCGGGGAAGCTTCATCCTTTATTCTCTCAAACTACGCACGGATTAGCGGGAGCCTACATCAGAACCAACGGGTCTCATTGTAATCCTGCTTCTTTGTATTATCTTGATTTTTAATCTGCTAATCAGTTCTTTTTTATTTAATTTACTTACCTAAATTTGTTAATTAACAACAAAGATAATTGTTTAGTTTTACAAAATCCTATTTCTATTAGATATTTTCCTCTCTAACAAGCAGGCATCCATTCGGATGCCTGTTACCGGTCTTTGTAAACGCAGACAGGTCTTCGACCATGTCCGGTTTTATCCTCCAACCTGGCAGCATGCTTGCACCTGGCAGCGTCTTTTTTGACAGCAGCTCCTCTCTGTTTGTATGGATCCCAACCAATTAACCAATTAACCAATCAACCAATTAACCGGTTAACTAATCAGCCCACTACCCTACCCGCACGATCTTCCCGGTTCCCGCGTATTTCACAGCAACAGGTTGGTTATCAACGCCAACTTTACCAAATTCAATGCCCAGGCATAGCAGCAAGGTCACTTCATCAGGGATCGGGTTTTCAGTCAGCGGGTACTGCAGGGTGAACTGCATAGCCGGTTGTACGCCAGCAGCAGGCATCCATTCCGATTCGAAAACACCGTTTTGTTTATCGCAGTACCCATCATAAGGAGATTCATATTTACGACCACCCTCCGCGATCATCATATCACATACCCCGCCCAGGTTGGCCACTATCCGGTAATAAGGGAGGTTGCGGAAATTGTAGAGGTACATATCCGCATTCAACGGAGGAATCTCAATACGAGCTTCGCCCGTTGTCCTGTCCAGCGAAATATCAATGGGTACACGCACCACGCTTTCCAGCACCTGTTTCCGGCTAAACGAAAAGCCCGAAATCATATCTTTGTGTTGGGACAAGCGGATAGCCCTCTTGCCCTGGTTATTCCCGGTATCCAGCTTTTGTATCTGTTTGCAGATGGCATTCAGGGCTCCTGTCACCGGATAATCTTCCAGCCGGTTCATGGCCTCAAATGACTTACGTATTTTACTTCCCATCCGGGTACAGCCCGCCCATTCGCTGTTATTTTGCCTTACTTTTTCAAACTGGGGCTTTGTTTTAATCTGTTTTCTAGTCGGACCACCTTTCATGCGGATAATCACATTATCACTTCCATGCATTTTGTACATGGTTACGTTCGCCATAGAGCCTGTCATCGGCGTAGTACTTTTCGAAATTGCCATAGTGCTAAAATTTAAAGATTGGTTACGTATAAGAATAAACAGATTTTGGGGTACCTGAACCTGAAGTAATTCAAAGAATTTAATGAACTATTTTGAGGTATGACCCCGTCCTGCCGGATATATGCCTTAATTAAATGAGAAAATGGTCATGCCGGCTGTTGGGTCCCGATAGCTATCGGGATGTTATCCCAACTAGATGTATTATAAGGATTTGTAATCCGACAAACTCTTTAGTTTAAAATCAGAAAGACGGTATCGGTAACAAAATAAACTTCCCCTTCTATGCGATTTCTAATATCCATATTCAGTTGAATTTACACCTTGCAAATATAAGCAGAATTATTTTAATATTTATATTAATCGGATTGCAAATCCTTATAGTACAGAAGGCTGGGATTACAAATTCCAGCCACCAACACCACCATTTTTCTCATCTGATCAAGGGCATATCCGAACGGACGAGTAACATATCCCACCAACCTGCATTACCATTTTCTCATTTAATGAAGAACATATCCGGAAGGACGGGGTTAGGAGATGGTTGCTTCCGAAGCCGTTAAATCGCCAAAGCTATGCTTTTACGGAAACAAAATCAGGACCTGATGTTGGGTTGTTTTGATAATTACCGAACTGGACGAAAAGGATAAACCCATTATATTCGGTCTGATTGAAACCATGCTGACCAAGAAGAAGTTTAAGGACTTCTTCAATAAAAATGTAGCTATGCTATAAACAATCATCTTCTAATTCATATTTTTCATTGCTGATTCTATTATGCCATAAAATTCGACAAGTGTCTTTTTAAATTCTTTGTTGCCATTGGTTTTTGCTTCAACAATTCTTTTAAAATCCTTATAATTATATTCAATGTCTGAGGTTCCTTCCTCCTTAAAATAAAGCTCAGACCCAATAAATTCACCATAGATTTTCTCGACTTTCTTATTCTGCTGGAAGTATCTAAGCACTAATACCGGGTTTCTAAGCAAGAATTTCATACAGTACTTTCCTAAAATTTCACTTAAAGCTCCATCTGATTTTAAACAGATTTGATTGAGAATGTGAAAATAGAATACAGTTTCTTTAGTCGGATTCTTCTCTGAAATAATTTTGTTTAAAAGACTTTCAGTTGATTGGTTATCTGTAGCCTTAAAACTCCCATGATAGTATTTTATTGCATTTTTATCTATTTGAGGAGAATGCAAAATACTCTCCTGCTCGATTTTAGTCAAGTCTTCCCAATATGCACTTTTATTGCTATCCTTTTGTTGACTTCCTGCCTTGCAATTTACAGTGCATAGAATCAATAAAAATGTAATCAATATGATGTTTTTCATAATTATTGCCCTCCATTATTTTTGTTGTCAAATACTTTTTTAACTACGTTTTGCCAGTAATTTAATTGAGCTTCAGGAACGAAATATTGTAATTTCACCCCCTCTACAGTCTCTGTTTTTGTTGGCGACCCTAATTTATCAAGATCATCAGTAACTGTTACCTGTCCGGGAATTTCTTTAGAATCTGTTTTTTGCAAGTTGTCTGTTATCTTTTTAAATGCAGACATATCAGTATCAAAAGCCCGTAAACAACCATGTGTTTTCTTTAATTCGGGACTATCGGCGGGAGTCCATTTTCCTGTTTTAGAGTCATAAACTTCTTGTCGCCCACCATGTATTCTAATCGCATCTCTACCTGATTCTTCAATCTCGCCTGATTCAGGTGTCATATTTAGTCTGGCATTTGGTCCATAAGATGCACGGCTTCCACCTGTACCCCATGGATTTTTATCGGGTATACCCGTCCTGCCGGATATATAACCTTAATTAAATGTAAAAATGCTCATGTCTGTTACTGGGATTTGCAATCCCAGTTTTTTGTATTATAAGGATTTGTAATCC
>JAUZOM010000219.1 GCA_030706465.1 Bacteroidota bacterium
GTGTAGCCCCGGAGATCCTGAACTGGCAAATCATGAATGGTGCAGCAAGAACGCCGTAATCAATGGAACGGTAGCCCATATCACAGCCATATTCGGGTTTACGCTTGCCGGGCTCGTCATTCAGTCTATTTACCACGAAAACTAACCGTGTAATTTAGAAAAAAATAAGGCTGTCTTAAAAGTTTTATTCATCTTACACGTTTAGTCTTTTATGTTTTTCTCCTCCTTTTGTTTAAAAAAACAAAACTAAGCGTTGCAGAAAAGAGCTGAAGCGAGCAGAATGGATCGGAATCATACTGATAACCTTCAGCCCTAATATCATTGAAGTCAAGAGGGTCATTTCAAGGTGCAGGGTGAGCCAAAGGTCCCATATCATTTAGACGGCGGCCGTGTTTGGCAACCTTGACATCCCGATAGTATTGCCATCCTGCGCGGATGGAATAAAAAGCGGCTAAACCTTATAAAGGCTAACAAAAAACGCACTCCAAAGAGTGCGTTTTTTGTTAGCCTTTATAATATAGGAAACGACTATATTCTCGATATAGTATTTTCAACATTATTGCTGTGCCGGAGCTTGAGCCGGACGTCTGAAACCAAAGAGTGTGGCTTTCTGAGCATCAAATTTAGTGGCTTGATCCGGAGTTAAGATTGCTTTAATTTGAGCATCGCGTGCATCACTGATAGGTTTCATAGCGGTCATCATTGCCTGACGGTCGCCACCCTGGTTTGCGGTTCTGAGTGAATCAACCTTTTTGGAAGTTGCAATCAGAATAGTAACAACTTTTGCTGTTTGATCATCATTCAAAGATAAAGCAGTCTTAACGGCATCAGCTTGCATTTTAGCTCTTTCTTCTGGAGTCCTTCTTTGTTGTTGATTTTGTGCACTAACAGTGCTGCCAATTAATAATAGAAGGGCGATCATTGAAACGAATAACTTTTTCATAGATGTTGGTTTTTTGTTTATTTAATGTTTAGAGAGACAAAGATGCTAAACGTTTAATTATAAATGAAATTTTAACAGTACTTTAACATCGGCTCTTTCTTCAAAAATAGGCAATTCAACCGAATATTTAAATAAGCAATCAATTTTTTTGAAGCAATAATCTCAATAATAATTATTTGCAACTAAATAGTTCTGAACATAGTCTTTAACACCATCTTCCAGGCTGGTAAAGGGTTTGGAATAGCCTGCCGATATTAGTTTGGTCATATTCGCCTCGGTAAAATATTGGTATTTGTCCCTGATGTCGATAGGAGTATCAATAAATTCAATTTTTTCGGGCACATTTAAAGCTTTAAAGGTAGCCTGAGCCAAATGTAAAAAGGCACGGGCTTTCCCTGTACCCAGATTATAAAGCCCATTTTCAGGACGGTTGGTCATCATAAAATAAAGTACATCGACCACATCTTTTACGTAGACAAAGTCGCGAAGTTGCATTCCATCCTTAAAATCAGGCCGATGAGAACGGAACAGGTTCACACTGCCTTTTTCTTTTATTTGACGGAATGAATGAAAGATGACAGAGGCCATACGCCCCTTATGATATTCGTTGGGACCGTAAACGTTGAAAAATTTCATCCCGGCCCAGAAGGGTGGTTGTATCGTTTGTTTCAATGCCCACTTATCAAAATTGTTTTTTGATTCACCATATGCGTTGAGCGGTTTTAGATCTTCTACGATGGAATGGTCGTCAATGTATCCAAATTCTCCGAGGCCGTATGTTGCAGCAGATGATGCATAAACAAGGGGAATGCCATGTTTTGCACAACAATTCCAAATCGACTTGGTATAATTAAGATTCAACTTATTAAAGATGTTGACGTCAAACTCGGTAGTATCAGTCCTGGCGCCAATATGGAATATAAAATCAACCTCTTTAGCATTTTTTTCAAACCAGGCAATGAATTCATCGCGGTTTATATATTTTAATTGCGTTTTATTTTCAAGGTTTTTCTTTTTGTCTGGTCGTGAAAAATCATCAACCACAATAAGCGAGGCATAACCTTCATCCTGAAGTTTACGAACTAAACAACTTCCTATAAAGCCTGCAGCACCGGTTACAGCAATCATAAAAAAATAAAAATTATAATGTTTGTCATTAAATCAAATCAAAACCAAAGGTAATATTTTATCCGTAAATTTGTAAATTGATAATATCAGGGCAGGATGATGCATAAGGTATTATTATTTAATGATTCATACGAAAATAATTTGATTGAATAGGTCGTATGGAACTCGCATGGATGATTTTTATACGATAATAATTTTATTAAATAGGTCGTATAGAGCTCGCATGGATGCTCGGTTCATCGTTGTTTGTGTTTTCAAAACATGCTCGTTTCATATGATGATATTTGGGGTATAACTCCGTTTGTGTTATCTCTGTGGCGTATGGAAAATGAAAAAACAGGAACAATGCGGATGCTTTTCCTGTCAAAAGGCTATCGGTTGAGGGCTCCCTTACTCGTTTTCGTCATGGTTATTGCCGGGCATATTTGGGTAAGCGGAGTTATGGAACATCCGGATGAAAAACTTTGTTATATTGCATACGGTGTCGTATGGTTATTGATACTTTTCAAACGAATTATCTTTGAAACGCACACCACTTCTGGCACGGTTTTGGTCAGGATGTTTCCGGATATAAATTTTGAATCATGGGTTGAAAAATCAGGCAGAAATAATAGCGGAGTGAATTTGATAGACACCAAAAGCCTTAGGGATAATATCAGGGGATTTGTACCTTTCATTTACCCCGAACCATTGCGGGGTTTCATCCTGATCAATGAAATTAATTCCCGGGTTTGTTATGCCGGAGTAAAAGTGAAGTCGGGTAGTCAGCAATTTGCACACGGCACCCATAGAAATTTTTTATCCAATTCGTTTGGTAAACCTCACGGGATCATTCATTAATTTTGAAATTTTGCAGGTCTATCGGATAATTTCACATAAAAGCAGAACCCTATAACGTATAAGACATTGAATATTGGCCATGCATCACTCAAATAAAATAAAGCAATTAAGATTTTGTATATTCTGGGTAATTCTTTTCCTGAACATGGGAATGACGGCTTCTGCACAAAAAGTCGGATTGGTACTTAGCGGCGGGGGGGCTAAAGGTGTTGCACATATTGGCGTTATCAGGGCGTTGGAAGAAAATGGAATTCCAATTGATTTCATTACGGGAACATCCATGGGGGCCATCATCGGGGGGCTCTATGCTTCAGGTTACTCACCCGATGAGATGGAGAAAATTGTGACCTCAAAAGAGTTTAACTATTGGGTCACTGGAGAAGTGGATGCAGATTATTCCTATTACTTTAAAAAAGAAGAACCCAATCCTTCCTGGGTAAATTTGCGTTTTAATTATGATTCGGTGCTTACGACCAATTTCATACCCACTAACCTGGTGTCACCGCACCAAATGGATTTTGCTTTTATGAAAATGTTTTCAGGACCTTCGGCCGCTTCCGGTGAAAATTTTGACAGTTTGATGGTCCCTTTCAGATGTGTTGCTTCCGATGTCGCATTAACAAAGCAAGCCATCTTAAAATCGGGGGATTTGGGAAGGTCGATAAGAGCTTCAATGACATTCCCCTTTTATTTCAGACCTATCACGATAGATGGCAAATTAATGTTTGATGGCGGAATGTATAATAATTTCCCTTCGGATGTGATGTTTAATGACTTTTTCCCGGATATGATCATTGGAAGCAAAGTTGCAGGTAACTATGGACCACCCAAGAGTAATGACATATTATCCCAAATTCAGAGTATGCTCATGGTCGAATCAAAATATAATATTCCCTGTGATAACGGTGTCTTGATTGAACCTAAGCTGAAAACTGTGAATGTAATCGATTTCAGTCATACGCGTGAATTTATTGATAGCGGCTATATTGCAACCCTTCGAAGAATCCCTGAAATCCGGAAGTTTCTTACCCGATATGTTTCAAAAGAAGAAATAGCGGAAAAACGAAAGGCATTTAAAGAAAAAATACCCCCTTTAAATATTGGGAGCGTTTATGTATCCGGCCTTAAAAAGAATCAAGCCGAGTATGTTCGCTGGTACCTTTTTCATAAGGAACCTTCGGTTCCACTCGATCACATGAAATCTGATTATTTTAAATTACTATCGGATAATCAGATAGCATATATTTTTCCTTCCTTAAAATTTAATCCTATCCGGCAATGTTTTGATCTGCATCTGGATGTTGAAAAGGAGAATAATATCAATGTTCAATTTGGAGGAACGGTCTCATCGAGTCCGATCAATGAAGCTTTTCTGGGGCTTCGTTATAAACGCTTAGCGAAATCGGCAGCCGTATACAGGGCCAATGTGTATATCGGCAGATTTTACAGTTCGGCAGAACTGGGTGCCCGGTGGGATTTTCCATCCGTATTACCGCAGTATCTTGATTTATCATTAAGTTTTAATCAATGGGACTATTTTAAGACATCAACCTATTTTTTTGAAGATAAAACACCATCATATCTAATCCAAAATGAGAACCATTCCGAACTAAACTATGGACTGCCATTCGGCAATAAGTCCAAATGGGAATTTGGCATTGCAACGGCACACTTAAGAGATGATTATTACCAACGAAATGATTTCAGCCGAAACGATGTTGCGGATAAAACCTACTTCGATTTGGTTACCCCAAATATCAGCTTTGAAGCCAATACATTAAACGATAGACAATATGCCAACCAGGGCTCAAGGTTTTTTGTGGATTTCAGATACGTGAATGGTAAAGAAAGAAATGAACCCGGAACGACTTCGCTTCAAGCAGCTCCATCTACGGCCCATCAGGAATGGTTCCAGGCCAGAATGGAATATGACAATTATTTTCAGCGGATTGGTAAACTGAAGCTTGGATTTTATTCGGAATTATTTTTTTCGGATAAAAAACTTTTTAGCAATTACACTTCAAGTCTTTTGTCAGCAGGCGTATTTGCTCCGTTTCCTTACGCCAGAACCGTTTTTATGCCTGAGTTCAGGGCCAATAACTTTGTCTCAGCAGGTTTGAAAAACGTGTATGTGTTCTCCAAATCTTTTGATTTAAGGGTGGAAGGTTATGCATTTAGACCTATTAATCAAATTGTTAAGCTTGCGGACAATACGGCAGTTTATGATAATAAAATGGGAGCAATAAAATATATGGCTACTTCAGCCTTTGTTTTTCATAGTCCGATTGGCCCTATATCTATCAATATGAGCTGGTTTGATCGGAGTCAGGATCGATATTCTTTTAGTTTTACACTCGGATACATTATTTTCAACAGGCGTGCAATGGATTGATGACGCTGTTTTAATAATTTATTTCGGACATAAAAGCAACGCTTGTTTTGTAAATTGTATTTTATTACAATGAGAGTCAATACTATGAATCGTTTCAAGTGGTGATTATCCGTTTTATGGCCTTAGATTTTTAACAAGTGTTTTGCGGAATTGGGCTATATTCCGATGTAAAGTATTAAATTTGGGGATTATTAATGTGGAGCTAAAATATTTTTAATTTTGCGAACCATTTAATAATAAATCCTTTAAACAGAATAAGTGTTTAATCAAGAATCTCAACCAAGTAACAGTTTCAATTGCAACCGATAACAATGCAATTGTCACTGTTCAGGAACCTAAACCAATGAGCAATGGAAAAGAAGGACCGTCTTAATCTGAATCCTGAGGCAGAATCAACTAAAGCACAGGAGGAGAATGCTGCACCTTTAACGGATGCCACGAATGTTCAGCAACCTAATCTGCCTGAAGAAAATCAGGAAATTTCATCAAACACTGAGTTGGAAAAAGAAGCCAACGAGATCGAAACAAAAGCAACCGAATCGAGCGAAGCAGATTTGACCGTTACCCTCGAAGCCGAATCAACAGAAGCACCAGCTGTGTCTGAAGCTGCTGAAACAATTGAGGCTGAAGTTAAAGAAGAAGCTGCTGAAACAGTTGAAACACCTGTTCCCTCATCTGTAACCGAAGTCACAAATGAAGGGACTGAATCCGTTAAAACGGTTGATGAACATGACGTTGCTGAAACAAAGGCAGCAGA
>JAUZOM010000022.1 GCA_030706465.1 Bacteroidota bacterium
TACCCCGAACCGATTTACGACAAATCAAATAACTCATCCTTTGTTTTAGATCATAAAAACTCGAAAAACATAAAATGTCTGAGTACAAATTGTATTTATTACGGTGCTTACCTTTCATTAATTGAAATGGGGCAGTTATTAAAAGTCGATAATGCGTCAATCCAGTCATATCAGAAAAATGCCGAAAATCTAAAGGCCAATATTTTAAAATATTTTTATTCTGAAGGAGAAAATAAACTCAACTATCTGATTGATCAGGATGGAAAGGTCGATAAATCACAGGAAGGATTAGGGATTTCTTTTGCCGTAATATTCAATATTTTAAATTAGGATCAGGCCTTTAAGCTAATCCAAAATGCCACAACTTCAAAATACGGAATTACTTCAATCTATCCTGATTTTCCCCGGTACTCACAAAGCAAACCTGGAAGACATAACAACATAATCTGGCCCATGGTGAACGGCTTTTTTGCAAAGGCTTCAATAATTTCAGGCAATCAAGGTGCATTCTTAAAGGAATTGAATGGGTTAACCCAATTGGCATTAGACCAGGATAAGGGAAATTACAATTTCAGGGAAATTTACAACCCTAATACCGGCGCTCCCGATGGTGGTTGGCAGAATGGCATCCATTGGAATTCATGTAAACTTCAAACCTGGTCGGCCACGGCCTATATTAACATGATCATCTTTGGATTAGTCGGCATTCGGATTGAAAATGACAGGATTGAATTTTCGCCCTATTTGCCTGAAACCACCCATTACCTTGAGCTCAGAGATCTTAACTATCATCAGTCGACATTAAATATCATCATTAAAGGTCATGGATCGAAGATTAAGTCTTTTTTGCTGAATGGAAAAAGTCAAAAAAACCATTCCATTGATTCAAAAATTAAAGGAACCAATGAAATAAAAATTGAACTGGAATAAACTTTCGATGCTGATTAAAAGGTGGGGCTTCGTTTAAAATGCCATTATATTTGAGACTAGATTAAAAATATTAAATTGCGGTCTGAAGAATCATGAGTAATAAAATGATAAATTTAATATAGACAGATATGAATAAACTAACAATTTCGATCATATTATTTTTATTTTTGATTATTTCTCAAGTAAAAGCAGACTCTTGGGAACAGGCAAAGACTATGTTTTTTTATTCTGAAAATAAAACTTTCATGCTAAAAGTAGTCCCATTAACATACCCTGAAAAAATGTTTAAAGCGAATTATAAAAGGCTGAAAAGGAAAAAAAAATTATCCGATAAAGACACTACTATCATACCCTGTACAGGTACACTTTATAAAATTACAGCCACAGATACCTCAGTTGTTTGGGAAAGGAAATTGATAAACAGGATTTGTCCGGTATCTGCAATAATTTCTAATGATGGAAGTTCCGTTGTTACATTTGATAACTGGTTATCTATTGGCTATGGTTTTGATATTATGGTTGTATATAATGAACTTGGGGATTTGAAAAAACGTTTTCAATTGGAAGATATATCGCCATTTCCAATAAATGATTATACAACTTCTATCTCGTCATTATATTGGTGTTGTGGTAAAAAATTTAAAGATAATGATCGCATTGAAATTTGCTTTGAAAATGAAAAAGAAACTATAATTAATCGGATTTTCAATGTAAAGAAACTGGCGTTTGAACTTTGAGCAATAACCTTTACATCAAATATCGTAAACATCATGAATCTCATTCTCGCGTATCCCAAATCCTTTTGGGTTATGGCCGGGTAAATTCATTCCCCATATATAAACACTTGCCCATCATCAAAATATCGTTAAATTTGAGAGTTATATTAAAAATACTTATTAGTGGTCTCAAGAATGGGGAGTAGCATATACAGAATATCATTATTTTCTAACCAAATACTACCGGTCCAACTCATGGTAATCACATACTTTTGAAGTTAGAAAATTTGCTAACTTTTTAATTTATAATGAAGCTTAAGAAATTTGCTGGAAATCCAATTTTATCTCCTAATCCTGAAAATGAATGGGAGAGCTTATTGGTGTGTAACCCCGCTGCATGGTATGAAGATGGTAAGTTTTCTCTTCTGTATAGGGCTGCCGGTCATGATGAGGAACATTTTATACATATCGGCCTGGCAGAAAGCTATGATGGATTCCACTTTACGCGTGTTAGGGACACACCGGTTCTTTCTCCAGGCATCGGAAGTTTTGATGGAGGATGCGTAGAGGATCCACGGATAGTAAAATTTGGCGATGAATACTATATTACTTACGCCTTTCGGCCATATCCTCCGGGACAGTATTGGAAAAACGAATACGATAAAGTTGAAACACCTGACCATAATGAATTCGCACCGAAATGTCTGGTCGAAAATATTGGAAACAGTGCATTAGCTGTATCAAAAGATCTGTTAAGTTTCAAGAAAATAGGTCGGCTGACAGAACCGAATGTAGATGACAGAGACGTTATTCTCTTCCCCGAAAAAATAAACGGAAAGTTTTATATGTTACATCGGCCTAAGAGCTATGTAGGTGAAAACTATGGCACAGACTATCCTGCAATTCGCATAAAATCATCAAACGATTTAATGTCATGGAATGTTACCAGCACTATTTTGTTAAAAGGAGAGGAATGGTGGGAAGTAAAAGTGGGCGGCAATACTCCTCCAATCAGAACTCCTGACGGGTGGTTATTATTATATCACGGCGTAGATAATAATTTCACTTACCGTATCGGAGCATGTTTACTCGACCTAGATGACCCTACTAAAGTCTTATACAGAACGAAAGATTTCATTCTGGAACCTGAAACTGAAGAGGAGAAAAACGGGCTTTATAAATGGGGGGTTGTTTTCCCAACAGGTTGTGTTTTAACCAATGATATTCTTTATGTTTATTATGGCGCCTCCGACCAGTGGTGCTGTGTGGCTACTGCAAATATTCACGAGTTGACACAATTTATTAAAGACAATACTGATATGCAAAACATGAAAACATGCAGATAAGAATTGGTTGAAAAACAATAACTTTGTGTAGTAATAAAACAATGATGATCAGATAAAGATTTATAAAAATTCCCCCTTAAAACTTTATGTTTACAACAAACTTACCGTGGATAGACATCTCTATCATCATTGTCTATATTGTAGGCATAACATGGTGGGGACTAAAAAATGCCAAGAATAAAAATTCTAACGATTATTTTCTGGCTGGACGGAGCATAAATTGGATTGTGGTCGGTCTTTCTTTGTTCTCTGCCAGTATTTCTACTTCAGCATTAATTGGTCACTCAGGTTCAACGTATCAATATGGACTGGTTATTTTCAACTATAACCTTATCTCCATTTTTGTCATGATCTTTTTCGCATGGATATTTCTACCAGTTTATATTAAGTCAGGGGTTTTTACCATGCCTGAATTTCTTGAGCGCAGATTCGATCATCGATCAAAATTCTATTTTTCAGCTATTGCAATTATAGGGGGGATTTTTATGGATGTGTCTTCCATTTTATATGGAAGTGCAATGATTTTTAAAATCATTTTTCCGGAATTGGATATACAGGTCATTGTGATCATTGCCGCCTTGATTGTAGCCTCATATACTATTCCCGGCGGACTTAATTCTGTCATCAAAACCGAGGTTATTCAAGCTTTGATTTTAATTATTGGATCGGTTATGTTGGCAGCAATCGCACGACAGAATGTAGGTGGATGGGATGTCCTTAAGCAAAGATTTCATGATTCAGTGTATTTGCACCTTGTACGCAGCAGCGGCGATATTGCAATTCCATGGCCGGCACTATTCCTTGCGCTTCCGATTTTAGGATTTTACTTCTGGGGAAATAACCAACAATTGGTACAACGTGTTCTCTCTGCAAAATCGGTTGATCATGGTCGGAAGGGTGTTTTGTTAACCGGTTTGCTTACACTGCTTACGCTCTACTTTATTTTCATCCCAGCTATGCAAGCCGCCGTCGCTTTTCCAAACACAAACCCCGTTGACGGCATTTACCCTAAAATGGTAACTTCCTGGATGCCAAATATTTTTCTTGGCATTATGTTAGCCGTCATGATTTCAGCACTTACAGCGAGTTTGAGTGCAACGTTGAATTCCGTCTCAACCCTGTTCACTATGGATTTCTATCGCAAAATGGATAAGAGAGCCAATTCTAAGAAACTAGTGCGGGTAGGTCAGCTATGTTCAACAATAGTACTCATCATAGGTGTTCTCTGGGCACCACAGATCCAAAAATTCGGAACGCTCATCAACTATTACAATGAGCTGCTTTCTTATATAGGACCACCAATTGTTGCGGCATTTATGCTCGGGCTATTCTGGAAACGAGCCAATGCTACCGGCATTTTCTATGGTCTGCTCTCAACATTTGTCATGGCCGCATTTATGTTCTTCTATGGTAAAGAGCATTTGATCCTATCAGTCCAAAATCCTGAAGCACCATTACATTGGTTGTATTTAGCTCCTATCAACTTTGTGTTTGTAAGCCTCGTTATGGTTGTAGTAAGCCTGTTGACGACCCCTCCACCAGCCGAAAAAATCGAGGGATATGTCATCACGAAGCAATTCTTTATAGAAGAGGCAAAATCGCATAAAAGCATAAAATTCTATGCTGACTTCAGAGTATGGGCAGTAGCCTTGTTCATTCTTTGTTTTCTGGTAATGCTTTTGTACTGGTAGAAAACAGGATCAACCTGATTATCTCATTGAGAACTGTCATGTCTGAATGAGAAAATAAACAATAACACATTTCTCAAATCATTTGTGGAAAATTCAGAATGTCACAAAACTTAAAGCCCTGCCAAGAAACAGGTTTTATTTTATCATTTTAAAAAAGCAAGGCATCAAAAATAATCATTTTTCAATGCCTTGCTTGTCACAATACAACTAAATATTATCTATTTATTTACACCTTTTTTGATGACCTTTATCCCTTTGACCTCTTCCTCAATTGAAGGAACTTTGTATTGCTTTTCGAGTTCAGTCAATCGCTTTTTCAGTTTTTCAATAATCTGTTTGTATGCTTTATCGGAATAAATATTATTCATTTCTTTGGGATCGTTTTTCAAATCATACAGTTCCCAATTATCGCAATCATAGTAGAAATGAATTAATTTATAACGATCAGTCCGGATGCCATAGTGTCGTTTCACGCTATGCCAGCCGGGGTATTCATAATAATGATAGTAAATATCGTCTCTTATTTTAGAAACTTTTTTCTCCAGTAAAGGCTTCATTGATACGCCCTGCATATCGGCAGGAATCTTAACTCCAGCATAATCAAGAATCGTTTCAGCAAAATCCAAATTCTGGACCATCTTGTCGCAAACCCATCCTTTTTGAATCTGGCCAGGATAGCGAACCAAGAGAGGCGTCTTAAGGGAAATGTCATACATAAAACGTTTATCGAACCACCCGTGTTCTCCCAGATAGAATCCCTGGTCTGATGTGTAGATAATAATTGTATTTTTAGCTAAGCCGCTCTTATCCAAATAATCCAGAATCTTACCGACACTTTCGTCAACCGATTCAACAGTGGATAAGTAATCCTGAAGATATCTCCTTAGTTTCCATATGGCCAAATCTTTGCCTTTTAAATTCAGTTCTTTGAATTGCTGATTCTTTTTTGCATACCCATTTTCCCATGCTGTTAATTGCGAAGGATTTAAACGGCTTAACCATGATTCGGTTTTAGCTGTTGGAAAGCCCGGTTTTAATGGGTCAAATAATTTCAGATCCTCGCTTTGGGTCATAACCTTTGCAATCTCCATCGCCTGTTCATGAGCTGCCGGACCACGTGTGGCATAATCATCAAAGAAGTTTTCAGGAACAGGTATGTTGATCGAGTCGTATCTGTTTAGGTTCTTTATATCGGGCATCCAGTTACGGTGAGGTGCTTTGTGATGGATCATCAGACAGAAGGGTTTATTTTTGTCTCGTTTATGCTCCAGCCAATCCAGCGAATAGTCTGTGATCAGGTTGGTTACATAACCCTCTTTCCGTTCTTTCTTTCCATTATCGATAAAATCAGGATTGTAATAATCACCTTGCCCCGGGAGTATATTCCAATAGTTGAATCCGGTCGGATCACTCACCAGATGCCATTTCCCGATAATGGCTGTTTGATAACCCGCGCTCTGGAGTAGCTTAGGAAAAGTTTGCTGTGCTCCGTTAAACGTACAGTCATTATCATAAAATCCATTCAGGTGACTGAATTTACCCGTAAGCAAAACCGCTCTTGATGGGCCGCAGATAGAATTGGCCACAAACGCGTTTGTGAACCTTACTCCCTGATTTGCAATCCGGTCAATATTGGGTGTCTTATTGAGTGCATGGCCGTAACTACTGATCGCCTGTTCGGTATGGTCATCACTCATGATATAAATGATATTGGGCTGTTGTGCTATCTTTTGTGCATTGACATTGATCGATAGCATTGTTGACCCAATTAGAAGCCCTTTAGGGAAAAGATTTATTTTCATTGCAAATTCGTTTATACTCGTGGTTCGTTTAATTCTTTAAACATTGTAATATGGCCGAATCTTTCGTCAGGTTAAACTTTGATTAAAAGTTATATACAAAAATTTAATGTTTTAAATAAATTGTTTTTCCTTCTTTGGCAGACAATACTGCGTTATAAAGAATTTCCATTGCCACGATATTCAAACTCAGGGAAGAAGGATCATTGGGGGCAAGCTTCACATTTTTCCTGACAACTGAAGCAAAAAACGAGAACGGGTTGTTGGCAATGGCTCTGTCTGCACCAATAGTCAGCTGTTCTTCAGGTGAATTTTCTTTGGTCCTGACCTTCATATGGACGCCATCGGAAGTAATGATGGACCCGGTTTTACCGTAGACCTCCATGTCTTTCCTGTTAAAAGGCCAGTTCCAGGATGCCTGAATTATTCCTTGCGCTCTTGGATAATTAACGATAATAGTTGCCTGATCATCTACTTTTGGATATAAATCGGGTTTTATTTGTTCTATGATGGCAGTTACAGACACGGGTCTTTCACCGTTCATGATATAACTCATTAAATCAGCTCCGTAACAACCGAAATCGATGATGGCCCCACCTCCATTCTTAGCAGGATCGGTCAGCCAATTGGTGAAGTCCTTGCTGCAACCAATCTCGATAGGACCTTTATGTCCATCATGAAATACAAACTTCAGGGGTTCGCCAACCAGTTTATCCTGAACGATTTTTATATATGCATCTTTTGTGACCGGATACCATGTCGTTTCATAATTTGTAATGATCTCGATACCCCATTTGTCAGAAAGCTTCTTCATTTCCAGCGCCTCATGATAATTGAGCGCCAATGGCTTTTCTACCATTACATGAATCTTATGCGGGGCACAAATTCTGATAACATTAATATGATCACTGATAGATGTAAATACGGATACTGCTTCAGGTTTTGCTTTCGCTATTAACTCTTCAACGCTTTTGTAAATAATCTTGCGATCGATATGATATTGTTTGATGTATCGGGCAACAAGCGCCGTGTCTGGTTCAGCAATTCCTACAATTTCAATATCAGGATTTGAGGCGCTTTGAAAAACACCACGAACATGATCATGTACCAATCCGATAATTCCAAGCCGAAGAGGCTTATTCTTCAGAGATTCGCTGTTTATCTGTCCTTTAGCTGTAAAACATATCAGAATTATTAAAGTAACAATTAAGCATATTTTATCGCTGAATTTTTTAAAGCATCCGGTTTTGTCATTTAAATTCATATAATGTGTTTTATGGTTATTTTGGTCGATCTTTTTAAAGCGCTTTTGGCCCGAAAAGAATATTCCCTTCTTTAAAGCTTTACGGATATCTTCGTTCCATTGTATTTTATTGCCTTGGCTGGCTTTAAAACAGATTGGATACCCAGGCCGTTTTTCTGATCAATCTTTACGACATTAAAAGTACGGTTTTTAACCATTCCGGGAAAGCATCCTTTTCTGTCTTCGATGGTCAGGTTCTGGCTTGCATTGTCCCATTTGAAGTTGATAACAGCATAGACGCCATTTTCGTAATTATAGTTGTCATTTTCGTCTTCATAAAGTGTAAACTCTGCATCGGCACCCGGATATATGCGAAGTTCGAGTTGGCTGTCATCTCTTTCATTTGAATATTGCCTTAACGAACCCATCGGCAGAATAGAACCGGCCTTAACATAAAGTGGCATGATATCTATAGGTGCTTCACGCTGAAAATTCTGCCCGCCGGCCAGCTTTTTCCCTGTCCAGAAGTCAAACCAATCGCTACCCGATGGTAAATACACTTTCCATGTTTTCACTTTTTCAAAACTGGTTTGCGTGGTTTTGTTTTTCTCAACAATGTACATTGAATCCGTGACCGGGCAAACCAAAATCGATTTTCCAAACAGATATTCGTTGTTGATATCGTAGACTTTCTTGTCATTGGAGAAGTCCATCACCAGTGGCCTCATAAAGGTTGAAGCCTTCGAAGTCACTTCCCATGATGTGGAGTAAATGTAAGGCAGCAAGCGATAACGCAGATTGATGAATTTATCGATTACATCAAAGGCCCAGTAACCTTTCTGTCCAAACTGATAGATTTCGCGAGGAGTATCGGTACCATGCGAACGGAACATCGGACAAAAAGCTGCAAACTGAAGCCAACGAACATAAAGCTCCTGGTATGCAGGATCTTTCACACCCAGAGGGTAATGTTTCCCGGTAAAGAAGCCACCGATATCGGTGTTCCAATAAGGGATTCCGCTTATCGACATGTTAAGTCCATTGGAAATCTGATTGTGTAGTACATCCCATCGCCCTTGGATGTCACCCGACCAGGTAGTTGTAGCATTTCGTTGTTGCCCTGCAAAAGCAGAACGGGTGAGAATAAACACGCGTTTATCAGACGTCACTTTACGTTGGTGTTCGTAGACACCCAGTGTGGTTTGCAGGGGAAAGGCATTACAAACTGAACTGAAAGAACCGAGAAAAGTTTTGTTCTCACTTCCCGTGGATTTTGGATTCATTTGTTCGGGCTCGGTTGCATCAAGCCACCAGCCGTCCATACCAAGTGAGAAGATATTCTGGTTCATATAACGCCAATAAATATCACGGGCCCGGGGGTTGAATGCATCGTATACTTGTACATCGGGTGTTATGGGCCATGTGACAAGATCGAGCAACATGCCGTTTTGCTTAAATTCATTGAAGATTTTTGTCTTTACGCCAAATGATGGCCAGACAGAGATAATGATGTGTGCATTTAACCCATGTACGTTGTCAATCATTTGTTTGGGTCTTGGGAACAGCGGATTTCCAAATTCGGTTGAGTTCCAAACTTGATTACCCGATCCCCAGTATTGCCAATCCTGAACGATACCATCTAACGGTACATTTAATGCGCGATATTTCTTAATAACATCAATCAGCTCGGTTTGCCCTTTATAACGTTCGCGGCTCTGCCAATAACCAAAAAGCCATCGTGGATACATGGGAGCCTGTCCGGTAAGATCACGCCAGGCAGCCAACCCCTTGTTGGCATCGTCACTTCTCAGGAAATAGTAATCTACACAATTTCCTGCTGCCGACTCAAAGGAGGTACCTGCAGGCTTATCCTCAAAAACGGTTGAAGAGGTATTGTCCCAAAACAGGCCGTAACCATTGGTCGAGTAGAAATAAGGGATGTCAATCTGCATGTTTGCCTGTTGCAGTGTAAGCCGTTGGTTACGCTGGTTCATACTTCCTTTCTGGTGTTGCCCCAATCCATAGATAGCCTCATCAGGCGTAAGTTGAAACGACTGACTGACTACTAAAGATTTCTCCAAAGCATCTTTTGAACGAACAAAACTGGCCCCCGGTTCTTTTTCGGCAAGTAGAAGTTTATCTGTCTTACTGAAAAACCGTATTTGTCCGCTTTTCAGGTCAATGCTAAGATTAAGTTTATTCCCGGAAACTTTTATGGAGTTACCGGATTGCTTTATCTGAAGATCAACTTTCGCAGGTGTTTTAATCACCGAAAAGCTCTTCTTGTTTACTGTTGAGCCTGTTGGCGACTTCAAAATACGTACGATATCGTTATTGAAAAACTGAACTTCAATGTCCAAAGCATTGATGGTTGTCTTCAACCCAAGATCAGTTTTTTGATAATTTTGAGCCGGTGTGAAAAGATACGTTGTTATGAAAATGAATAGCAAACAGACTTTTTTCATTTTAATTATTTTTTTGTTTTATACTCCATCTCAGCCTTCATATTGATGTATTTATCGATATACTTGCTGTCATCACGCGTTACTGTAAGTCCTTGATCATCTCCCAGCTTTAAATCGGACGGCAACATAAAGGTTGTAGTAATATTTTTACCCAGAAAATCATTTGAAAATTTATTCCCCAAAATATTGACATTGCGGCAACCCTCTAACAAAAAGTTAGACTTAATCCACGCGTAAGGCTTGTAGGTATATGTACGCGTCAGGGTGTTGTTGGTAAACTGTAGGTTGCCAACTGAACGGGCACGCAGGACGGGGTAATCAAAAAAGTTAAACTTGTTATTTGTGATGATAATATTGCGATGATAGGGTAACCCCGTTTCTGTAGTCGGCCTGAATGAAGGCGTGATTGTGATTACAGCTTCTCCCCACTCCCATTTCCCGCCAAACTGAGATCCGGATGTAAGGCAATCATCAAACACATTATTTTGAATCTTCACGTTTTCAACGGCCCCGGATTCCAACCAAAACTGAAAGTCGCCCTCTATCAAGATCGCCGTACCGGCGGTGTTAAAATAGTTGTTTTCGATCACAACCCGCTTGGGGGTAGTGGCTCGAATACCGGTAGCCCGGTGGCGTTTCAGTATTTTGTTGTTGCGGACTTCAACTTCGGCCAACCACTCTGCACTTTCAATGGCATCATATTCGCCAATAAATTCAGGTAGTTTTCCTTCAAACTCAATATGTATAATCCCGGTATAAAAATTCCCCTTATCCAACTTGACAGACTTCACCTTGCCCATGGCTGCACGCTGTCCTGTTTTATGATTGACAAACCAGACCTTATCTCCCGGCGCAAAGAAGGTCCCCTTCAAAGAGAGTACCTCCAAAGTATTTTTGTTGATTACATCGTTAACCAGGCAATACATATTGTGAACATTGATGTAGTCATCACCGCCGCCATTGTATTCGCTATTTTCTATTTTAATAAGACCCTTGCACCCTTTAATGTGAAAACCATCCGCCATATTTGAGAAAAGTCGTCCTTTAGATTTTCTGGCTATTATATCAACTTTATCAATAGAAATGTTCTCTGTGAAAGTTGCTTTAACCCCCATGCTACCGCCATGGTAGATCGTAACATTTTTCATCTTTACATCTTTACATCTGTCAAAATCGAAAGTGCACACGACATAGATACCATGATACATTGTAATGATATCACTTACATGAGGTTTGCGTTCCCATTTAAACGGGCCGTTAAACCGGATAGTCCCCGGAACTATTTCTGTGGCCTTTCCTTTAAAATAATCGCCTGCTGAATTATCGTGTGTACACGGAATAATTTTACCGGATGCCTTTTCAAACATTTCGTTGTCCTGGCAAAGATCCGTTCTCCATCCTTCGCCTGTATAAAACACCTTCCCGTTATCAATTTCATAAGGATATTGCACTTTATCAATTTTGAGATCCACATAATTATCCGTAACCGTCATGAATTCTCCTTGTGTAACCATCGGCCTATCCCAATCAATGGCAAAATTCGTAAAAGTGATGTTTTCACAATTATCAATTATAAAAGGAGCTGTCCGTCCATGCATGATGAATTCGGCTCCTTGCCCATCAATGGTTAAATTTTTGAGATTTCTGATAATAACACACTTATAGGTTGCCATAGAGTATCCTGCCGGTATATCAGCCAGAAAATCGTAACGCCCTTTAGGGAAAACGATTGTTGTTGAAGAATAATTCTTTGCCTCTTCCAGCGCTTTCATGAAATATGGAATAGCATTCTCTTTTGTGTTGGGTTGTAGGCCGTATTTTGTAATATTAATTACTTCAGCCCTTGCTATTCCCAATGAAAAGAAGCATGCCAAGGCTATTAGCATACTTTTTATCATTGTACTTTTAGGTTTTTGAACTATCGAATTGTACATAATATGGGTTGAATGAATTCTCTTTCAGCTTTATTTTAGCGAACAATTTAGTCCATCAGCAACAATTTTTACTCCTGTGATTTTATTCAAAGCCGGAATATTGATTTCGATTTTTTTATTTTGATTCGGTAAAAGGCTAAAATAGCCATCGGAAGCATAAGCAGGTAAAATTATTTCTCCTGTTGCCGAATTCACAACATTCAATTTAATAAAAGTGGCTATATTCTTTCCTGTATTTTTAATTTTGCAGGAAATCATGTTGTTCTCTTTTTTAACATTTGAAAGAGCCAGTCTAGTGCTGTTAATCTTTCCTAAATCCGGGGGCGATACATCATATTGATCTTTTAGCCAATAATCATTTTCAGATATCAATTTATCATTACTGCCCGTAAGTGTAAGCCTGAATAACACCAATCCTGAGTTATTCTGAGGAATATCGGTTACCCACAAATCCGTTTTGGCGTTCGCAGGAACATCAACTTTCTCTTCGTGTGTCATGAGTTGTTTGCCGGAAGTATTAAAGATAGTCAATTTAGCTTTCGCATTTTTGATTTCCTTTAGCGATGCATTAATCACAACTACTTTATGGTTATTCAGATTCCATTGTATATGCTGTGGCTCGCATCCTTTTTTGCTTCCGTAGAATGAGCCGAAAGTTTCGTAGTCGTAAGAATAGGTCTGCCACATCATGCTTGGCCATGCAGGATGAGACATCCAGAGCAGTACCCCGCTGGCATTATTCCACAGTTTATGATTCCAGGCTTCAAACATGGCACGGTGATTATTGAAATTTAGAACCTGTGCACGTTTACAAAACTCTTCTGCATTCTGACAACTGTCTTTACCCAAAGCATTTATGCGTCTAATATACTCTTTCCAGTCGTATCCATTTAAGTGCAAATCGTGATAATACCAGACATCGCTGATTGGCCATATATCCTCCTTAGCAATAAATTTTTTCAGGGTTTGATAAGCAGGCATAGATATTGTTCCGAACTCAGTGTTGAAACCATCTGCAATGTTGTTATAGTATTTTATTGGATCCGGGAAAAACTGATGAGGACCACTGATCAACATATTTATAACAACAGAATTACCTATATAGTGTCTGGAGCCATCTTCTTTGGCGATAAGTTGTTGTATTCGTTCTTCCAATTCAGCAGGAGCATATCCCTCATTTCTTGCACACCAAAGTGCAATCGATGGATGATTCCGGAATCGTTTCACAATCTCGGTAGTATTTTGCATGAAAAGATCATTATCTGCAGGGTTCAGATTGTGTCCTCCGGTAGACATTGAAAAGTCATTCCAAACCAACATACCATATTTATCGCAAAGGTTATAGAAACTTTCTTCAGTAGACTCACCGGTCCAGTTGCGAATCATATTGAAATTTTCCTCCTTATGTAATCTGAAGTAGGGTTCCAGAAATTCGTTTGAAGTATTTTTCATGGCATCATCCATACCCCAATTTCCACCCTTACAATAGATCGGTTTACCGTTTACCTTGATCACCAAAAAAGGATTTCCTTGTTCAACTTCGGTAAAATTGGTTAAATCGACGCCCTCTCTGACTTTGGCTATTACGGTATTTTTATATGTGTTACCATAAGGCCTGCAGTTTAGGAAATCAAAAAGCGGTGTCTCTTTCTGCTTAACATCAGTAGGTGAATATTCAATTCGCCAATCTTGTTTATTGGCAACATCGACTGTAAACTGATATGAAAGCTCACGGATACCAAACTGAACGTTTTTTGTAAATAATGTCTCGCCCTGATTTGATGCCGTGATTTTCAACGTATATAATGACTGTTTTCCATAACCATTAGGCCACCATAAACGAGGGTTTCTTAGATTTAAAGCAGGAAATTCATCTGAGGAGAAAATCACCAACCTGTTCTCTTTTGGATTCAACGTTATTTGCTTATGAACATCTATCCCTTCAGTATTACAGGCCAGGTCAAAGGTTTGTTTTTCATCCCCCGAGTTGTAGAGAGGCGCTTTAATAATAATTTTCGCAGAAGTAGTATCTGGCAAAGGCAGATCTGTAATTACCTGCGGGTCTTTCAGCTCAACATCACTGTTTAAACAAAGTCTTACATCCTGCCAAATACCAATATTTCTATCCCTGATACCAGGCACCCAATCCCAGCCTTCAGATGAAATAAAGGTAGGGCCATCCAAACAAAGAAGACCGCCATTAGGCCCCCAGCCTGCTTTGTTCTCTTCGTGTGGAATTCCTGCATTGTTTGGAGGATAAATATGAACTGCCAGAACATTGTTTGTGCTTTTAAGCAGATTGCGTGTATCAAAATAGCCTCTTTTAAATGCTCCGGCAATGTTACCAAGCAATTTCCCGTTTAACCAGATATCTGCTCTGTAGTTAATACCATTAAACAATAAGTGTGATAGCTTTTTCGTCTCTGTTGTCGGAACATCAAACTTTACCCTGTACCACCAATCCATCCGGCACAACGTATCAGGAATATAAAGATTATTTAGTCCATAATACGGGTTGGGATATACGCCCTGGTTGACCAATGTGGTTAAAACAGTACCGGGAACCGTTGCATTGTACCATTCCGCTGTGTTATATGTATTATCCATTATTGGTTGCGCAACGGTTTTGTTTCCGTCTGTCAGCTCCCAACCAGATGCAATGATATACTGGTCATCTTTATCATACCGAAGAGTGCCTTTTAAATCCTGCTTCTTCAAACGGACAGTTTGAGGAACAGGGGCTTTTGACTTAGGTAACTCGGTCGGGGCCTGCTTTTGCGCTAATCCATAATTGGGTTTAAAATTAAATTGTGCGAAAGCAGTATTGATTATTCCACAAAGAAACAAAAACAAAAAAGCTATCCTTATCTTCATATTTTCATTATTACATTTTTACCTTCAGTTGATTGGCTTTCAACCAACCCTTTTCTAACACTTTTGATTTTGTTATCAGTTTTATTTTGAACAATTTAGTCTTCGTTTTAAGTGTTCCCGCAGTTTGTTTTACATCTATATTAACCATATTGTCTTTTGTTATGGCCGTAAAAGTCCACATGACGTACTCTCCTTTTTTATAACCAAAGCCATCATTTGCATCTTCATACAAACTACCGGTAGCCCGCCCCTTTGCATCCAACGAAATGAATAATGTAAGCGAGTCCGTACTATACTGGGCAGTACTTTGAATCAGATTTCCGACCGGTACTATTGATCCTTCCCGCTGTAAAATATCTGCCTGGTATTTATCGTTTTTACTGTCCTCACCATTTACTGAAATCGTCTTCCAGTTACCCTTGGGGATCAAATTATTTTTAGCCCACTTAGGTACAATCAAAAGATTGTCTCCCAATAAAAAGTTTTCGTCATCTGTACGTAACTTCAGATCTTTTATATCAGCAAAAAATGTAGGTCGCATTACCGGCATGCCTGTTGTTGCAGCTTCATGGAACAGTGTATAGATATATGGCATCAACCGATAACGTCTGTTAATTGCCGTTTGACATGCTTTTTCCACTTCAGGGCCAAAGGCCCATGGCTCTTTATTGTTTGTTCCTTTTGCAGCATGCCCCCTTGCAAATGGAAAGAAGACACCCATTGACATCCATTGGGCAAATAAATCCGGGGATGTTTTATCGCCAAATCCGCCAATATCCGGACCGTTAAATGCTTGTCCCGAAAGGCCAAAATTAAGCGACATCGGTATCGACATTTTCATGTGCTCAACAGTTCCCAAATTGTCACCTGTCCATGTTGCACTGTACCGTTGGCTACCCAAGTAACCAGACCGGGAGAGTACAAACGGACGCTTATCAGGATTTGCTTTCAGTATTCCTTCCATGGTTGCTCTTACCATCAACATTCCATAGACGTTATGATAGCGCAAATGACTTCCTTCGGGCAAACCACCTCCACCTCTGTTAATGTTATTCTCAGGCATTGTCCAGGTTGGCACATTGAAAACAGAAGGATCGTTCATATCGTTCCAGACACCATCAATCCCTGTAGCCATGAAATTTTTATATAAGCCGGACCACCACTCACGTGTCTTTGGTCTGGTGAAATCAGGAAAGACACATTTACCCGGCCAAACCTCGCCAAGATAATCTTTACCTGTTGCATCCTTCACCCAATTATCCTGTTTGGTGCCTTCGTCATAAACAGAATATCCTTTTTCTTCTTTCACTCCCGGATCAATCATCCAAACGCCTTTCATTCCTCTTTTGTGGAGATAGTCATTCATCTCTGTCGGGTTCGGATATTTGGTTTTGTCGAAAGTAAATATTTTGAACTTGTCCATGTAATCAATGTCAAACCAAATCACATCACATGATATTTTATGATTAATGAAACCGTCGGCAACTTCTTTTGCCCTTGAATCAGGCTCATACGACCATCGGCATTGCTGATAGCCCAGGCTCCAAAGCGGAGGCATATACATTTTCCCAATCAGACCGGATAAAGCCATAACTACCTCCTGTGGGGTTTTGCGTTCAATAATCACCACCCGAAAAGCAGGACCTTCCGAAATAAAACGAATGCTATCAGTCAGTATTAATTTCTGTTTCCAGGTATTATCGGCAATGATTCCAAATGCAGTACCATCCGCACGAACACCCAAAACCCATGGGTGCGTATGATACAGTCGTTTCCCATCGGCTCTCTTGTACCCCGGCGTATCTGTATTCCATAGGTCTATTGTTGTGCCATTCCGCAAAAGAGGACCTGTAACTTCACCTGTACCGTAAAGACTTACACCCTCCCCAACAGGGAATGCTGCACAGGTCTCCTTTCCAACATGGTAAAAGGAGGGAACAAGTTTCCAACCTAAAGGAATTTCTCCAATAGCAGTAGGTTCTTTTTCAAATGCTAATGAGGGTAAGTTAGCACCCGGATTAAAATCAGAAGGATAGAAGATTGCAATCTGAGATCCAATAAGCTTATTCCGCTTCTCAATACTTTTACCGCCAGTAATTGCAAGAGATGCTACTAAAAGCATCACAATGGTTGCGTTGAATTTGTTCATCGTATTATTTTTAATGGTTTTACAAAACACAATAACCCTTTCAGAAATGGAATTTTATGAAATGACTATTTTTTTGTAAAATCAACTTTTCCTCATTCATTTTCGTCCGAGAAAAGGCACATAAGTTTTCACTGGTTTGTCTTCCTGAAATAATTTTTTAAAATAGTTATAGGTGGGCGTGTATGATCCGTCGGCCCTCCTTAACCAATAACCTTTATACTGGTTATTGTCATGTACAGCGACGTGTGAACGTGTATTCTTTTCTGAAATTTCATTACAGTAAATCTGCCAATCAAAAACATAAACCACACCCCAGTTCAACAAATACTCTAATTGTGTTTTTACAGACAACAACTGGACATTAGCTGTCGAATCACTGACTGTCACTGTATAAGGATAGCGTCTTTCTTCGTATCCAAACTCTCCAATCATGAGGTTATGCTCACCATACAATTTACTGGGAGGCGTTTTGGTTTTGATATAATTTAAACGCTGTGTAATAGTATTCAGCTTATCCAACGATCTGCTTGAATAAGAAGAGTAAGAATAAAGATCATTATGTGTGTGGGGCACAACTTCGTCAATGGCATAGGGAGGAGGCGTCCAATTATCGAAGACCATGTTCACCTCAAAGGCATTGGCAACAACAACCCCTTTCATACCAACTTCAGCACGAGCACGATCTACAGCATCCTGACGGGTATTTGTCCAGTCGATCATTCCCTGTATTGCAATTTTGGTTTCCTCAGCCGTATGGCTTTTAGTGGCGAGATGCCCATCAGCCTCCCAGTTCTGGAATATAAAAGTTTTCCCTGTGTTCCTGTAGGTAGTCAACAGATATTTTGTTAATGCATAATATTCATCAGACACCAACTTTATTTCGTCTTCTGAAAACCCGTCTCTCCAGTTTATTTTAATATTTCCATCTGTCATCTCGAGTGAATAAGTCTTGAAAGGCATATTAAAAAGCTCCTTAAAATAGAGGGTTTTAGCCAGGTCGACATAACTTAACCTATTTACATCGGTAGGCCATTTTGAATTGTATGAGTACTTATTGGCAACATCATTAAACCAAACTTTTATACATTTCGATCCTAATTTTAATATTTCTTCAGCACCTTCTATGAGATAAGGTTTATTTGTGAAATTGTATCTACCATTAACATGAGCAATTCCGACTACTTCGCTGACAGGTTTTAAGATTTCATTCGAAGGCCTGGAAACATTTTGTGCACATACTGAAGCCTGATCCATAGAAATGAATCCAAAGAACAGAAGTACGATAAAGCTCAAACTTACGAGCTTAAATATTTTTTTCATGTGTATCTTATTTTATTAAAGTTGTGTTTTGGGTCGTTGTGCTTTTACTTTTGCATTACCATTAAATAATCCTTTGAAATAATCGTAAGTAGGAGTTAAAGAGTTGTCAGGGCGTATAAGCCAGTAACCCTTTAGATTATTAATACCCAAATCTACTCCCCGGCTTTCGCTACTAAGTGAAATCTTCCCGGTACTATCTACTTCTTCATTGCAGTAAATCTGCCAATAAAATATATAGGATACGCCCCAATCCAAAAGATATCTGAGTTGTTCCTTAACAGAATATAATTGAGTTTGACCGCTTATGTCGGTTATCGGATTAATGTAAGGCCATGGGCCTCTCTCTTCATACCCAAATTCGCCGATCATTAGGTTGTAACTTCCATACATCTTGCTAGGTGGAATTTTTGTTTTGATATATTGTAACCTGCTTTTTATTGAGCTTAGGTCATTAAGCGCTCTGCTCGAGTATGAAGAGTATGAGTAAATATCGCAATGTGTATAGGGCGCTACCACATCTATCGTATAAGGTCCCGGATTGTAATTTGAAAGAACTGAATTTACTTCAAAAGCATTGGCTACTACTACACCCTGCAAACCAACTTCTTTTCGCGCCTGTGTAACTGCATCCTGACGAGCATTTGTCCAATCAATCATTCCTTGTATTGCTTTCGGAACAAGTGCTGGATCCATATTATAAGGAGCAAGATGATTATCTGATTCCCAATTCTGTAGTATAAAAGTCTTCCCGGAATTTTTATAAGTTGTTAGTAAATATTTTGTAAGATCATACATTCTACTAAACACTAAGTTTTTTTCGCTTTCAGAGAGTCCATCTCTCCAATTTATCTTATCATCGTTTATTTCAAGGGAATATACTTTGAAAGGCATAGAAAATAGCTGCTGAAAATAGGGGGTTTGCGCTACCTCAACACAACTGTAATTAGCCACGTCAGAGGGCCACGAAGAATTATATGGATATTTTTTTGCAACATTCTCAAACCAGACCTTAATACATTTTGAGCCCAACTTAAGAATTTCATCAGCTCCTTCGATAAGATAAGGTTTTCCGGTAAAATGGTATTGCCCACCCGCATGACATACGCCCAATACCTCGCTTATATTAGTGGAGTCAATAGGAGCGACTAATTTACTCGAGTCAACAGTATTTTTAATTGAATCGGATTTTGATTTAGAACAAGAAATACCAAAATAAGCGAATAATAAGATTATTCCCAGCAGTGCACTAATTCTATTCCACATAATATTACCTTAAGATACAAGAATAAAGAAATGAGTATGTCCCAAAAGTTTATTTATGTTATCGGATTTCAGTAAGTGTATTAGGCTTACTTTTCTGACAAGTAGAGACTTGAAATGTTGAGTCTCTACGACATAACAGACTTTTGGGACGCCTCATTATTTTGAATAATGCATTCGGTTAAAGTGTCAGAGCAATTTGAATAGGAGCCGAATAATTCCATTTTGGAGTACTTCCTGCAGAAGCATCTGTACTTTTCACTAATGCCCCTACCCGAAACCAGAATTTTGTTCCTATCGGATATTTAGTGAAATTATTACTCTGTTTTGACAAGTCAATCTGAAGAGTGAATACCTCTGTTGCTCCAACAACTCTTTTCACTGATAATGCAGCTGAATTAACGAGCTTAGAACCAAAGCTAACAACAGGATCAATGTGAGAAAATAATTGTACCTGATCAACACTTGCTAAGTTATTATGAAGTGTTTTCAATGTAAACGTAGCAATCACCATTGTGCCAACTTGTGTTAAACTTGTAACATTTATCTTGATATAGGGCTGAACAATAAAATTTAACTCATTATCACCTTTTTTGATAACAAAATTCTTCACTGTATCAACATTCAGAAAGTTCGCATCTTTAATGAAAAAATTGTACACCCCCGGAAACATCAAATTGTTACGATAAGTTCCATCTCCTTTGAGACCCATGGTCTGTTTTGTTGGTGAAGCAAAATTTCCTTGCTCCATATAGGTTATTTTAACGCCTAATCCTGAGACATCTGATTGAACAGCAACTCCTGCAGAATCTACAATTTTTCCAAAAACAGCAGCGGTAGGCGGTGTGTAATTGTCCAATTTACATGAGAAGGAAAAAAGTAAGACAATGCTAATAGATAAATAAAATAATGATTTCATTTTCATATTTCTTTATATTTAAGAAGAGGCTGTTTAACTTTTTTCGGAGTTTTCAGAAATATGTATTCTCAATTGTGGATCATTTCAATTTTAAAACGATCTGCTTTCGCTGAGATAATATCTGATATTTCTATATTGTATTCCGTTTTTAAAAGTTAAACAGCTTCTGAGTTATTTTTTAATTATTTGGAATTAAGCCATTAGCTGCCGTACCTGGAATTCCAAGGTAATATTCGCTAATTGAACCTAAATAAGTCATTAACGTTTCTGTGGGCGACACGTCTCTGACAAAGAAGAAACTAGGCTTGGTTGTTGTCAGATCTAACATTGGACATAGTATTTTATGTTTAAATGAATTGTAAGTTGCTGCCAACTGACGTCTTCTAATCAAGTCCCACATATTAATACTACCTTCCATTGCAAATTCCACTCTTCTTTCTCTGATTACATTTTCAAGACTTACGGGAGCGGGTAACATGTAGGTGTGCCCTGCTCTTTGTCTGATAATATTTACAGCAATTGTAGCCTTATTTACAGCATCATCAGTAGTGTAGCCGCTCATAATAACAGCCTCAGCATAATTTAACAGCACCTCAGCATAACGCATATCAATAAAATCGGTAGTTACACTTCCCACAGTCGGGAGAGGAGTATTACTCTCTTTGATGCCTTTTCTGATTAGAAAACCTGATTTCGAGTGCTGGGCATCATTGCCAAATCCTGAATATGAAGAACCCGTAGATCCTCCATATGAGTAATAAGTAACCCCATCTTTAACAGCGCTCCCATCCGTTAGATAAAGACTTGTACCATCTGGTTTTACAAGCCCTGCCTGAATATGAATGGTTGATTTTTTCCAAGTAGACATTGGAGTTATAAGCGTAGCAAACATTCTGGCGTCTTTACCTGCAAATATATCCTGAGGATTGTCATAGTGTATGTAACTAGCCTGTGTTCCTTTCTGAAAGACACTATAATTTAGCGAATTATCAAGTCTCGTATTGATTGGTACACTTGCACCTTTTGAGGTATACGTTTCATATGTATCAACTAAATCAAGCGTTGGATTCATTCGTGCACCACTAGGCCACCCTGCATTTGTTTCTGCAGCACATTGGTAAAGGTCCCAGCTATGACCTGTCGTACTTCCCGGTAAAGTCCATCCTTTGGCAAAAATAACTTCCACTGCTGCACTGTTTGGGTCTTCGAATAGTTTCTGATAATTTACCTGTGCGTCTGCAGGACTTGCAGGGTGTGGCATATAGAGTCCAAATCCTGATGCGGCTATATCTTTAGTTGGATCGATAATATGTAGTGACGCTTGAATACATCTATTATAATATTGATTATCAAGATCTGGGTATGAACTCAATGCTCCAATTAGTTTTGCATCTACCGCCTGACCAACACCGGTCACAGGATAGTGTGCCAATGATGCAGCATACAACGCTACTCTTGATTGCAAAGCCCAGGCTGCCCACTTTGTTGCACGTCGTGGTTGAGTTGGTTGCAAATATTTTGCAGCAGTATCACATTGATTAAGTATATAATCGTACGTATCTTTCTCTGTTGCACGTTTTAATTTTAATACTGAAGGATCTCCTCCTGAATAATTCTGATTATCTTCAATGATAGGCACGCCACCATACCTTTTTACCAATGCAAAATAAGTATATGCTTTTAAAAATGCAACTTCACCAATCAATGATTGTTTTTGAGCTGCAGACATCACACTGGGTTTAATTGAAGGTATCGCTGCCTTAAGGGTATTAATATCACGAATGAGTACAAATGCAGGATCCCAATAAGAATATGACGCAACATTTTTAATATATGCGATATGCCATCCTTTGGAATATAAAGCATCAGGAGTACACATTGGAGGAAATAATCCATCGCATCCACTAAACTTGTTAAACCCAGAGCTTAAATCGAAGTTATAATCTTCGATGGGTAACTGATAATATATAGACGACAGATAGGCCTGGATGCCTTGAGCATCACTATACAAGGCATCTGATGTAATCTTATTTTTAACTTGTAAATCCAGGAATTTGCTGCATGAAAAACACAGCATGGAAATTACACTTATAATTATTATACGGTTTATTTTTTTCATAATCTTTTCTTATTAAAATGTAATATTCAATCCCAAATTATATGTCTTGGTCAAAGGATAGCCATATTCAGCGCCGTATTCACCTTCGCCCCTTTCCGGGTCGAAATCTTTGAGCAGCTTATCACAGAAGGTGTACAGATTACTACCATTTACATAAATCCTGAGATTTTCAATTTTCAATTTGTGAAGATATTTTTGTGGAATGGTATAGCCAAACTCAAGTGTTTTGATTCTTAAGTAAGAAGCATTTCTTCTCCACAAACTATTTTCAAGGTGCACCGAACTGGCGCTGTTGATATCTCTTGTAGCAGGGAATGTTCCGGGTATCCATTGACTATCTTCGTTAAAAGGATCTGCCATATGCCATCTGTCCATAAAATATTCAGGAGCATTCATTTGTGCATAGAAAGGAGTAGCATATGCTTCTTTTAACAGGATGGTATAATTTGCAGCACCTTGCATCAGAACGTTTACATCAAAACCTTTCCATCCAGCATTCAGGCTGATGCCATACTGCAAGGGTGGCTGTCCTGAAGAATAATCAACAGATCCGCCATTTGCACTTTGACCTGTCCAAAACATTGGAATCATATCTTTCGAGTCGATCAACCCATCACCATTTACATCCTTATAGATAGGGTCACCGGGAAGTTGTTTAGAATTTCCTGCACCAGCATCCATAAATACAGGATAGCTTCTAATTTGGGCCAGACTAGTAAATTGACCTATTATTTCATACCCCCATATTATGTTTTTGTTTCTATATGATTTATCGTTTCTCCACTTATCATAAGTTGATTGATAAGGACCTTGCTCAATATAGAGGTTCATAGATTGAGAGATGTTCAAATTGGCATTAATACCATATGAAAAATCACCAATTTTATTGTTGTGTGAAGCCGAAAGTTCAATACCTTGAACCCTATCGGAGTTTAAATTTTCTTGAGGTAAAGTGGCCCCAAAAGTATTGGGCAAAGAACCGTTTCTATAAGCTAAAAGCCCCGTCCTATCCCTTCGGTAAAGGTCGAAGGTGAAACCCAATTTGCCCTTAAAGACATCCAGGTCAAACCCCAGGTCAGTCGTTGTTGATTTTATCCATGTTAAATTTTGATTCACCAATACCGGTGATTGAACATTTCCAGTCCACGTACCTTCGGTAAATTCATATCCTGTCGTTGCTCCTGTACGATAACCACTGACATACTGGAATGGAGATCCGGCATCCTCACCTGTAAGACCATACGACCCTCTTAATTTTAAATTATTAATGAAAGATATATTATTCTTAAAGAATTCTTCTTCCGAAACCCGCCATCCTGCTGAAACTACAGGGAAAAATCCCCATCTTTTTTCAGGAGCATAGCGGTAGCTGCCATCATATCTGAATGCAAACTCAACTAGGTATTTCTTTGCGTAATCATAATTAAGACGTCCGACATAAGACATATTTGCAGTCTGACTTTCACTCCCATCTGTGGACTGATTGGTTAGTCCGGCCTGATTGATTACATCTACTGTGTAGAAATCATAATTTCTTACGGCTTTCAACATTGAACTGTTTGTTTTCCGCTGTTCAAACAATAATGTCGCTGAAATATTATGATTTTTTGCAATAACGGTATTATATAATAATTGTGCCTGTAAACTAAGCCTGTCATCGTAGTTTGTTACACCTGCAATATTGTTGCTGTTTGCTGTATTTGCGTAAACAGGATCCCCTGTCGTAGGGTCTGCTAAGTAAAATTTAATAGCCTTGTTAAGATATTTACTAATTTGAGAAGTATAGTCAAATGCAACTAATCCCCTAACTTTAAGCCCCTTGACAAAAGGCACATCGTAAGTCAAACCTGCTGAAGATTGTAGAAAATTAGTTTTGAATGAATTATACCCAGCTAAATCAGTTCGTATTAAAGCAAGTGGATTTGTGCTTGAAGCTATATACGCTGGAAAGTCAGGGTCGTTATTGATATATGGTTTTTGAAATGGAGCTGCAGCTACCGTACCTTTGAAAATACCCATAAAGCCCCCTGCATTCTGGTTGTTGATATCACGACGCCCCAAAATGTTCAAATCCATTACCAGTCCTTTTGAAAGATTAACCGAAACATTTGATCTGACATTAATTTTCTCGTAATTAATTGCATTTGTTTTCAACAAACCTCCATCTTTAGTATCGCCGATGCTTACAAAATAATTAGCCACATCCGTACCACCACGTAACGAAACGTTATGTTGCTGCTGTGTTGCATATGATTTCATTGTCTGATCATACCAGTTTACGCTTTCATAACCTGGTAATACACCATCTTTGTATTTTTTAGTTTCATCAGCCGAATAGGTAGTCCCATTCCATAAATTTGATTTCAACTCATTCTGAAGATCAACCCATTCTGATCCGTTAACCATCCGCGGAACGTTTGTTGGAGTAGACCATCCCATATTTCCATTGTATGAAACTTTTAATTGGCCCTTCTCGCCCTTCTTTGTGGTGACAATTACGACACCATTATCCGCACCAATACCATAAATAGCTGCTGAACCATCTTTTAATACTGAAATACTTTCGATATCATTAGGATCTATGCGTTGAAATTCATCAGCTCCACCTCTAAGCACACCATCTATTACGAAAAGAGGTGTCCCGAATCCCCTTATATTTATTGCTGTAGTCGTGGCACCCGGCAAACTGTTGCTTTGCCTGATCTGAAGTCCTGCTACTTTACCCTGTATGTTTTGAATCAGGTTGGGACTCCTGCTCGACAAAATATCTTTTGATTTGATACTTGAAATTGCACCTGTCAAAGTTGCCTTTTTTTGAATACCATAGCCAACTACCACGACTTCATCCAAAGTCCTACTCTCTTCTTTGAGAATAATTGATAATGGCGTTTCTTTCACAACCAACTCGGTTGAAATATAACCAAGAAAACGACAGATCAACGTTTTTCCTTTATCTACGTCGATAGTAAACCTGCCGTTTAAATCAGTAACCACACCCTTCTGCGTTCCCTTCACAAGTATGGTTGCTCCGATTATGGGTTGCCCCTTCTCGTCATTCACTGATCCATTAACCTTAAGGACTTGAGCAGAAACGCTAAACCCCAGAAAGAATAATAGAATTAAAAAAGTCAATAATTTTTTCATAAATATGTCATTAAATTTTAAAAAAATGAAATGCAATTGTTTTTAATTCGGAGCAAATATAAGATTCACATTTTCGTTGCTCTTGTTATTTTACGCTGATCTTTGATACTATTTTGAACATATTTTTTTTATATTACTTCATTAATTTGATTTATAGATCGATATATAATAATATAAACACAATACTTTATTGTCCTAAAATGATGTTATATTGAACTATTACTATATTTGCAGTTATTTAAATTTTTTCAAAATATGAGTAAAGTACAGCGCGAAGTTACACCACTTGATAAGGAAGACCTATTTATATTACTCGATCATAAACATGCTAAGTTTGATTACCCACTTCATTTTCATTCTGATTATGAACTGAACATGGTTCTCAATACCTCGGGCAAACGTATTGTTGGCGACACGATTGAACCATTTGAAAACGAAGATCTTGTTTTGGTCGGTCCCGGCTTACCTCATGCATGGAAAGCACCATCAAACGTTGACACACACGTAATAACCATCCAGTTTCAAGAAGCAATAAACAGTTCATTTCTCTTGGAAAAACGCGTATTCGCACCTATTCGCGAATTACTTGAGCGGTCTAAAAGAGGCATATTTTTTAGTGGAAAGAGCTTTAGCAATATTCGTCAAAAACTATTATTACTAAGCCAGTCACGCGGCTTTAATACCTCTTTGGAATTTTTCAGTATTCTCAATGACCTGGCTACCGCTCAAGAACAACGGTTGATCGCCAGTCCGTCTTATGACAGTTCATTATTAATGCGCGACTCAAGAAGCAGAAGAATTGAAAAAATATGTAAGCACATTGAAGATAATTTCAGCAGGGAAATTACACTTGTTGAGATAGCTGAATTGGTCAATATGTCAGAATCGGCCGTAAGCCATTTTTTCAAAAAAAGAACAAGCCGTACTTTCATTTCTTATCTCACAGAGGTCCGAATCGGTTATGCGGCCCGTTTACTTGCAGAAACGACACAAAGTATTTCCGACATTTGTTTTCAATCCGGCTTTGAGAATTTGTCAAATTTTAACCGAACCTTCAAAAAGCACAAACACCAAACGCCCTCTGAATACCGGATTGATCTTCAAAAAATCATCACTAAATTCTAAATATTAAATTCGGTATTCTGATCTCTATTTTAAAAAAGCTCAAAGAATCCGACATTCAACACTTTACTCATCATTATATTATGAAAGTCGCTAAAATAATCAGGAAGTATATTTTTCCTGCTTTTCTTGTGACTTTACCGCTAATAGTAAAGCCACAAAACATTAATTTAAAGCCATTGCTTTTACAAGGAAGAGTAGTATGCAATGGAAAAGGAATAAATGATGTAAGTGTAACCGATGGTATCAATATTTGCAGAACTGATGCAAATGGAATGTACAAACTACAAAGCACTAAACAGACCCCGTTTGTATATTTCTCCTCCCCCTCCGGATATGAAGTCCCGGTAAAGCTTTCCGTACCACAATTTTTCCGGGTGATACCTAAGAATGTCTCTGCAACACTAAAGAACGATTTCGAGCTAAAGAAAATGACGCACGATGATAACAAACACGGCTTCATTGTTTGGGTAGACCCGCAGGTAGCCAGACCAGAACAAATAGCGCCCATGAAGGATGTCGTTAATGATTTGCATGATTTTCTCAAGGAAAACAAATCCGTTCCTTTTCATGCGATGGGCTGTGGTGATATTATCAGCGATAATCATGCGTTTTTCTACACTACCCGCCAGGCATTGGCTACGCTTGGAATTCCCTTTTATCAGTCGATAGGGAATCATGATATTGATTTTTACGGCAAATTAAACGAAGTAGCTTCAAAGTCGTATGAAGCGCGGTTTGGCCCTACTTATTATTCGTTCAATAGGGGAAAGATACATTATGTCGTCCTGAACGATGTCTTTTATATCGGACGCGATTACTTTTATATTGGTTATCTGACAGGTCAACAGCTCGACTGGCTGGAACAGGATCTTAAATATGTCCGGAAGGGCTCTACCGTTGTCGTTTGCTTCCACATTCCATCGGCACTCGACCAAAGCGATATCAAGACCTTTAGCTATTCCAACATCTCAACCTCCCTGACCAATAAAAAGGGGCTTTACGATCTGTTAATGCCGTTCAACACGCATATTATCTCCGGACACCTGCATTCCAACATTAATGTATCTGTCAAGCCAAATATCATGGAACACATCCATTCGTCTGTGTGCGGAGCATGGTGGCAAGGAACCGTTGCCACTGATGGAACACCAAAAGGCTATGGCGTTTTTAAAGTAGATGGCGATAGCATATCATGGTTTTTCAAAAGTCTGGGGAAAGATAAAAGCTACCAGTTCAAACAGTACCCTCTGGGAGCGAATCCCGAGCAGCCCGATTATATTACCGTAAACGTGTGGAACTGGGATTCGAAATGGAAAGTTTATTGGTACGAAGATGGAGTTAAAATAGGGGAAATGGAAAACTATAAAGGGCTAGATCCTCAATCCGTAACAGAATATTCAAACACTGATAAACTGGTTTACAAATGGATAAAGTCTGGAACGACAGACCATCTTTTCCGATTTAAACCTTCGTCTAAATCAGCTAAAATTAAAATAGAGGTTGTAGACCGGTTTGGAACCACTTACACCAGTACGCTCTAGCCTTTGAAAAACAAAATATTGCTAAATCTTTAGATCGGGATCAATCTGTATCCCTACAATTGATTACCCGAACACCAAACCATCAACTTCCATCTATCCGATTAATCATGACAAGAATAAAGCATTTTATTAGACCAAGATTCAGAGCAATAGCATTTGGGCTCTTGCTTTTAGGAATATCCCCGACTTTTGCCCAGACATCAACGCTCAATTTTGGTCTCAACCAGCATCAATCTTCTGCAACGTTGCCAACATCGACGGTTAAACCCGAAAATCCCGTTCGAAAAACAAAAGCTAACATTCCGGCTACCCTTCAAAAAGTGACAGACAACGAGTATCTGCTATCTTCAGGATGGGAAATGACTGATGCAGATCAGGTAATCGGTTCCGGTCAATCCATCTTTTCTTCTGAATTCAACACCTCCGGTTGGTTCAATGCCACTGTCCCCGGAACAGTACTCACAACCCTGGTAGATCAGGGACTTTATCCCGATCCCTATTTTGGACTAAATAATATGTCCATTCCTGATTCGCTTTGTCGAAAAGACTGGTGGTACCGTCTGTCTGTAAAACTACCCGCAGACTTCTCGCAGAAATCTGTTTGGCTGTTGTTTAACGGAATCAACTACAAGGCTGATATATGGCTGAATGGCAAACTGCTCGGTCGGATTGCCGGCGCGTTTCACAGAGGAGCGTTTGATGCTACAAAGTTTATCCGTACTTCAGATAAAAACATTCTGGCTGTTCATATCTATCCACCCCAGAACCCCGGTATTCCACACGAAGAGTCGTCCAAAACCAATGCAGGTCCAAATGGCGGGCAGTTGTGTATGGATGGCCCAACATTTATCTCCTCCGAAGGCTGGGACTGGATTCCGGGTATCCGCGACCGTAACATCGGTATCTGGCAGGATGTACGTCTGCGCCTGACCGATGCAGTGACGATTAACGACCCCCATGTGGTTACAGACTTACCCTTGCCAGATACTTCACAGGTGGCCATTACGGTGCAGGCAAGCATCAATAACCATTCACAGAAAGCTCAGAAAGTAATGGTCACCGGACAAATTGAAGAGGTAGAATTCAGCAAAACATTTGATTTAAAGCCGAATGAATCTCGTGTTGTAACATTCTCACCCTCCGAATTTCAACAGCTCATTATTAAAAATCCCCGGCTCTGGTGGCCAAATGGATATGGCCGGCCGGAACTGTACCGGTTGAAAATACAGGCAAAAATGAGTGACGGAAGATTTTCAGATCAGCAGGAACTTCGTTTTGGTGTCCGCGAATTTAGTTATGAACTGGCTATCGCTCAACAAAAAGGCACAATGTGGAGAGTTGAATTCAATCCGGTAAAGACTGCCGGAAAAGTCATGTTCAATAATATTGATCGTCAGGATGTCGGACAGGGAACCTTCCTTCCCAGACTAGCCCAGACTAGCCGCTTCGGTTGATTCTTCCTTGTTGACTTCTATTGATAAGAATAGCGACAACCCATTTCTAACCATCAAAGTAAATGGAGTTCCCGTTTTCTGCAGGGGCGGTAACTGGGGAATGGACGATGGCATGGAACGTGTTTCCCGTGAAAGGCTGGAGCCATTTTTCAAATTTCACCGTCAGGCCAATTTCAACATGATCAGGAACTGGACAGGTGAAAGTACCGAAGAAGTCTTCTACGATCTTTGTGACGAATATGGAATGTTGGTCTGGAACGATTTTTGGCTTTCAACCGAAGGGCATAATCTGAATGTGAACGACAACAACCTTTTTATGTCCAATGCTACCGATGTGGTTAAACGGTTTCGCAACCATGCATCCATTGTCGTCTGGTGTCCGCGTAACGAAGGCTATGCTCCTGCACAGATCGAGGGCCCCCTGGCCGAACTGATTGCAAACGAGGACGGAACCCGAATCTATCAACCCAATTCACGCAATCTCAACCTCCGTCCCAGCGGACCATGGAACTTCATGACCGATCCGGCTGAATATTACCGGAAGATTGCTGAAGGATTTTCTACTGAAATCGGAACTCCTTCAGTGCCTACCGCATCCACCATCCGTTCGTTTATGCCTGTAGAAGATCAATGGCCTATCAGCGACACCTGGTATTACCATGATTTACACAGTGGACAAAAGGATTACATAAAAGCCATTGATGCCAGATATGGTAAGAGTGCAAACCTCGATGACTTTTGCAAAAAAGCACAATTGGTCAATTACGACAGTCACCGTGACATATTCGAAAGCTGGAATAGTAAAATGTGGAAAAAGGCAAGCGGAATGTTGCTTTGGATGAGTCATCCGGCATGGCCTAGCATGGTGTGGCAGTCTTATTCCTGGGATTACGAAACCTTTGGATCGTTTTTTGGCGCCAAGAAAGCCTGCGAGCCGGTTCACATTCAAATGAATCTTAACGATAATAAAGTGGTCATAATAAATACCACATTAAGGAATTATGAACAGCTGTCGGCTAAAATGGAACTCTTTGACCTAAAAGGGAAAAAGATCTACAACAAAAACCTGATGGTGAATGTACAAGCTAACCGGCTCACCGACTGCTTCATGGCTGAATTGCCTACAGAGAGGCCGGCTATTTACCTGATTAGATTAACCCTCTCCTCAGGAAACACCGTGTTGTCCCAAAACGATTACTGGAAAAGCGACCAGAATAACGGAAGCTTTGAAGAGTTTAATCATCTCGCAAATACACGTTTGAATGCAAGAATCATAAAACGACAAAATGGGCTGGCAACAATAATGGTAACGAACGATTCAAAATCACCCGCCATTAGTTTAAAATTCAATCTACGCAACCCGAAGAGCGGCAAGATCATACTTCCTGTTAATATTTCCGACGGGTATTTCACATTGATCCCCGGAGAAAAAAAACAAATAGTAGCGGAATGGAACAGTTCTTTGCAGAAGAATCCGGAAGTAACTGTAGAGGGCTATAATGTGAAATTACAGCCCCTTCTGACGATTCAATAATCAATAACACAGCAGCTTGCAATGTAATTCAAAGATTCTGCTGATTCATGTCCTAAAAATCAAGAAGCTCCTTTGGCCTCATCAAATGACCTAAGGAGCTTCCTTTTAAATAACATCAAACAAAAAATGTGTTATCGTTTAATTGATCTTCACCTCAACCAGAACCGGTAGATGATCGGAAGGATAGAAAAGGCCAAATGAATCAGACAAAACGCCATGCCTTAAAACTTCAACTTTCGGATTGATAAAGACAAAGTCTATTTTAACAGGCATTACCTTTACGTCGAACCCACCGCTGGTGCCTTCAGGGCCATAGGGTAGCGTTTGCGATTTATCCTGCGCATCGTTCAACTCTTTCAGAAGCATTTGAATAGGCAATGACTTTTTTGTCAGGTTAAAATCTCCGGTAAGGATTAACGGCTGGTTTTCCTTATTAATCTCTTTAATAGATTTCAGGATGAGTTTTGCCGACTCTTCACGTGCCTTGTTTCCCATATGATCAAAATGGGTATCAAAGACATAAAAGGTCTTCTGTGTAATCTTATCTTTCAGTTTTATCCAGGTAACAGTTCTGTTGCATTGTGCATCCCAACCCCGACCCGGTCTATCGGGAGTCTCGCTGAGCCAGAACATTCCGTCTTTTTCTTTTGTGAATCTGCCTGTCTTATAAAAAATAGCCATGTGTTCACCAAGTCTTTTACCATTATCACGACCAACGCCTACATGCGCAAAATCGGGAAAACTCTTGACCAGGTCGTCCATTTGTTCCGGAAGGGCTTCCTGCACATTGAAAATATCTGCCTGGTGAAATCTCAGTAACCCGGCAACCTTATCTTTTCTAAGGGGCCAGGCATTTACACCATCATCGGGGGTGTTCATTCTGATATTATAAGTAATCACATTAAAAGGTGCATTTTTAACACCTTGACCCATAGATGTATTGCCGAATAGCAATATCATCATTATTCCGGGAATCACAAAAGAAAACGTTTTTGATAGCCTCATTTCATTATTTATTTTAAAAAAATAAAGTGGTTTATCATTATTTAATCAATTTGAAATAATCAATTTTCACCCCGTGATTATCGTACACATCATACCGGATACTATTGCCTTCAATCATCATGATGGCAAAGTTATACATTTTCACCTTAGAAGTATAGACCATAGAAGGCATGTCACTGCCCCCGGTTCCGGTTGGTTGTCCTCCTGCAGAACCATTGGTAATATATACCGTTCCTGCCGGATGCTGATAAATATGATCATCTTTTTGCGGCAACACCTGATCATTGCGGATAGCTGTGTGCCTTTCATAAACATGACGATGGCCAGCCAAACAAAGGTCCACCTTGTATTTGTCAAGCAATGGCGCTAACCTTTCATGCCATCCGTCAACCTGACTCCAACCGAATGAATAAAGCGGATGGTGTAAATAAAGGATTATCCATTTGATATTTTTATCTTTCCGTGCTTTTGATAAATCATCTTCCAGCCACCGGTATTCCAAGGATCTTTTGGCATATGCAAAATTAGTAGCTACAGCAGCATCTTTCTCACTCTGTCCTGAATTGACAGCCACAAAATGCGTGTTCCCATAATTGAACGAATAATTAATAGCACGGCCTGGCAGGTTGATGAACTCATAGTAAACAGGGAATGGCTTTTGAAACCCGCTGTCGGCTGCGTTATTACTTACGTCATGATTGCCAGGAACATGCATGAAAGGAGCTATTGCATTTACGGGTTGCGCACACCTGAAAAAGCCCTCCCACTTAGCTGCTACGGGGCCGGCGTTTACAATGTCACCCATATGGATTGTAAACTGAATGGGGTAACGCTGCAGCTGTTGTACGATAGTGTCGGTCTGTTCAAAATGGGTATTGAATTCATTGTCCTGTGTATCTCCCCAAACGCCAACGACAAATTTGTCCTGGCTTCCTGTAGCAGGTGCCGTTCTGAACCTATAAACGTTGCTCCATCCCTCTTCGGCCGATCCACACTTGTAATAATAGATAGTATTGGGTTTTAGTTGCGTTAGAGTGGCTTTGTAAATATTCACTTTGCCCTTATAAGAAAAATGACTGATCGCTTTTTGCGAATGAGACAGTCGATCATCCGTACCGTACATAACCATACCTTCATTTAGCTTACTGCCCCACCATGTAATAGCCATTTTTGTTGACGTTTCATCTTTGTCATTCCAGCTAAGATGTACGCCCTGTGTCTGTGCAAAGGTGAATGAGAAAAGTAAAAATGTTGATGCCACCAAAAGCCTTACAAATTGTTTCATATTATAAATAGGAAATTGATTTAAATAAAAATTTGCAACTGTTTCTACTCCTGAACAAATGTAGGGGACCCGACGTCACCCTCCTTGATTTTTTATGTTAAACTTTGATATTATTTTGAGGATTTTGGAAAAAAACAGCCAAGAGACTTTGGGAGTATTCGATAAACATTGGGGTTGAAGTATCGGTCATTTCGGACCTCCATGGATGGAGATTCAGCTTGAAAAATCATTGAACGAATTCGCAATGGCCCTTCGGCTCCGCACTGGGACGGGTCGTCGTAGAACCTCATTTTTTTGTAATTTTAGCCTTTAATTTCCCCACTCGTTTTGATATTTTAATAGGGATTCCAGCCATTAGAATATAATTTTTCAAAAAAGAGACCGGCAATAAAAAATTATAAATATTTAATTATGAGAAATTTAGTTTTTGCTTTTTTACTGCTATTATCAGGCAACCTGGCTGCTCAAAAAATCTTTTGTGATAATTCGGAATATTCTGATGCTTTTAAACTTGCCATTAATACGGTTGATATGAATGTCAGAAGAGGGATATTGGCTGCCGGGGGTGATTATGGTGGGGAATGGACCAGAGATATTGCGATTAATACCTGGAATGGGGTAAGTTTTTTAAGACCGGAAGTGGCCAAACAATCGTTGTGGAGTGTCACTATCAGAAAAGATTCGATCGGCCATCAATATTGGGATCAAATTATTTGGGTAGTAGCAGCCCTGAACCATTATAAAGTTACCGGTGATCTGGAATTTCTGAAACAGTCCTATCGATGTTCGGCGAATACACTTAGGCATTTACAGGATTATGCATTTGACAATAAATATGGTTTGTTTACCGGCCCATCTGTCTTTAATGATGGCATCGCGGGATACCCCGAACCGATTTACGACAAATCAAATAATTCATCCTTTGTTTTAGATCATAAAAACTCGAAAAACATAAAATGTCTGAGTACAAATTGTATTTATTATGGCGCTTACCTTTCATTAATTGAAATGGGGCAGTTATTAAAAGTCGATAATGCGTCAATCCAGTCATATCAGAAAAATGCCGAAA
>JAUZOM010000220.1 GCA_030706465.1 Bacteroidota bacterium
GATTATATTCGCCCACTTTTGCATCTTCAATCTCAAGAAAAGGAGAACTGATCCATATTCTCATTGCATTACCACCATTTTCTGAAAAGTGTTTAAAATATTGATCAACCTTTTGGAATACTTGGGCTTCATCGCCGTTTGGCATAATAAAATTGATCATTACGGGAATCCATGGACGACCATCCATGGTCTCAAAATATCTTGAGTTTCTTGTACTGACCCTTACAAATTCATCTTTACTGTCAACTCTTATTGTTTTTTTTTGGCTAAAGCATGAAATTAATGAGACTGACAATATAAATGAAATTAATAATTTTCTTTTCATTATGTTATTGTTTTAGCAATTATCCATACAATATGGACACCTCTCATCCAACATTGTATAGTTGGAATCACGGGTAAAATGCAACAACGGAATGCTCGAATTCCTGATTATAAAAGAATACCAGCACTCCGAATTGCATTAATTTTTAAGAATTTAAATTTTCGAGATACTATTCCTTACGGTTCTTCTGTTATCTTAACATTATCCATCGTAATAGTACCCAGGTTACCTCCATAGCTACAACCCTTAATGACAAAATAGATAGTACCAGTAATTGGAGCTGTAAATACACCTTCCTTCCCAACGCCAGGTCCTATGCAGCCTACTACTGCCATATTTCCTGAAGTTATCGCTGTTTTAGAACAAGTACCAGCGGTCCATGTATTAAAACCTATGTAATAGTTATCGCTGTATTGGCCACCAGCTGAAGGTTTTGTGGCCCCAAAAAAAATCTCATACGACGAATTCGTTGCCGCCCCCGAAGAAGTAACATCTGCTGAAAACCTGTAATTTTTACCGGCTGTAACTTGTATTGCCTGGTAAACAGCATCATTACTTGTAACAGAACCAGTCCCATTGCTCCAGGATAATACCCCGTTAAATACAATATTACTTGAAGTACGTCCAGCACCAATGCCATTATCTTGCGGAACTATTGTCCAGTATGCAGCGTCGGCAGCCGTCATTGTTCCCCCTTTTATTAAGTTAACTTTGGGTGGAACAGGCATAAAAGATGCAGCATTTATAACAATGATTGTTTTGCTGAGCGATTGATTTATAACATATCTTGAAGGGTTTGAAATCCGTACAGTAAGTATAAGTTTTTTGTTGTAATAACTGCCATAATTTGCAATTAATTTTGCCCTGTCAATAGTTAAATGAAAAGCAGCCTCCCGTTTTCCATCCGGAACTGATACACTCGTAGGAAGTGTATACACGTCTGCAGGTAATAAAACTGCATTCGGTATGCTTCCACCTGCAATTATCTTATTAGTTGTATCAACATCGGCTGCCACTTTTACAGAATAACTCTGCAGGGCTTCTAATCCTGATCGATACACTCCTAAATCTATATCGATTGTATTTTTAACGGTGTCAAGAAGATAATTGCTGATTCCATTATTCATTGGAACGGCATAATTATTAGATGAACCTCCATTCGTTATAGATGATTGCGGCATATATATCTTTGATTGGCCCCATGATTGCTGATTGTCACTTTTTTCACAGGATATGTAAACAAAGATTGTAAGTAAAATGATAATGTAAGAAATATTTCTTTTTATGCGTTTCATTTTTTTTTGTTTAAGTAAGTTAACACGATGAATTAACCAATCAGATTTGGGTGATATCGCGATTTAAATATATCACCACTCCGGATTTTGCTTCATTATCCCTTTTGATTTACTGATTTCGGTCTGAGGTATAGGATAATAATACATTTTAGGGGCAATAAACACTCGTTTCTCCACAGTGTACTCAGAATAAGAAAATGAATTATCTGCATTCTTTGTGGCCTTGACACCCTTCAATGGTTGGTTTAATACATTTTCAGCATCCTTCCATCTTAAAAGATCCCAATAGCGATGATCTTCAAATGCAAGTTCAATCCTTCTTTCCAGTTTGATCTTATCCCTCAGCTCTGTTTGGTTAGCAGCTATGACGGCAGGCATGGCAACCCCTGTACGGTTTCTCACTGCATTGATAGCTTGGCGAGCGGTCATTCCCCATCCGTTATCATTGTCCGGGCCATAAGCTTCATTCATTGCTTCAGCATAATTCAGCAATATTTCGCCATACCGAAAAACGATCCAACTGCGCAAATTACTTTGGTTATTTACCAGATTTAGATTGGTATTCAGAAATTTCTTAAGATAATAACCCGTTTTCGAGGTGTTCGTTTTATCCCACGCATCTGTTCCCCCAATCCATGTTTGGATCGTACGTCCATTCCACGAATCATTATTCTTAACGATAGAAAAGCCTAAACGGGGATCTCTATTTGTATAGGGGTTAGCAGGATCTGGAATGCCCGTATATTCATATGCGGATACCAGATTCTGGGAAGGTGTAACTCCGCTACTTCCACCGGGAGTTCCAATTGGATAATTCTTCTTTTCCAGGTCATTGGAGGCTCCAATACGAATGGCCCAAATTGTTTCAGGGCTAAGCACAGTATTATCAATTATGAAAAGGTTCTGATAATTGTTAGCAAGCGAATATTGATTGAGGGCTATAACATCATGGGCTGCACTGGCAGCTTTTTGCCATTTTGTAACATCGTTGGTAGGGTTATGAAGTGGACTTGCTGCATAAAGTAATGCCCTTGATTTAATTGCCAAAGCTGCACCTTTAGTAATTCGACCATCTTTGGATACATCGAATGATTTCCAATCAACTTGCAAACTGTCTTTTACTGCATCAATCTCAGATACTACATAATTAATAATATCATCAAAATTGGCTCTTGGAAGATCCGTGTTATCAGTAGGCAAAAGCGTTTTCTTTACTAAGGGAACACCGCCATAACGCTTAGCAAGATCAAAATAATAGTAGGCTCTCAACACATGGCTTTCATTTCGAAGCCATGCAACATCCTGAACATCTAATTTATATTGCCGTTGACGATCAGAAATGGTATCCCGGTTTAAGGCCAAAAAACTTTTATAATTTGTCGAATTTTCAAGAAAATAGTTTGCGGCTCTTATTGCCTTATAATGATGACTATAAACATTATCCGGATTATTATAGGCATTCCAACTCCCCTGATTAAAAAGTTGAGTATTTGAAGTAGAGGCTGTTTGCTCGGCTTCATCACTAACTGCAGCAAATAAATTATTGTCAATGCTATAAAACCCACTTGTTAAATAAGTATAGGGAGCATAACCAAAAGACCATATCGTATTATAATTTGTTGCTACATTTTTATCAGTTAAGGAGGTATCAATCTTTGTATCAAGCTTATTACAAGAGGTTATTAATAATCCAATGGTGATAATATAGATCAATGGAAAGTATTTTTTCATTTTCATAATTTTATTCGTTAAAAATAAACAGAAATACCTAAGTTATAAGATTTAACAGCTGGATAACCGCTATTAGTTTCCGGATCAATATGATAATTCCTCATTAATGAACTACATGTTAGCAGGTTAATACCATTAACAAAGATGCGGGCATTAGAAAGAAGCAGTTTGTTTTGAATAGATTTCGGAAGAGTATATCCAATTTCAAGGTTACGTAGCCTCAAAAAATCACCATTCTTCATCCAGAATGTCGAATTAATGTAATTATTATTGTTTGCTATCGTTGTCAATCGAGGATATGTCGCCGTAGACCGTGTATCAATACCCTGTGCGGGATAATACGCCCATCGACCTTCAGCGATAGAATAAGCATTGCCATTGTTTACAAAGGCTTCCGACTGAGTGCTAACATCTAATAAATTGATTGTACGACCTGTTGCACCCTGAAACAATATTCTTAAATCGAAACCTTTATAACTAGCACCAATATTAAAAGAATAATCGAATTGTGGCAAGTAAGTCTTTCCAACTCTTACTAAATCAGCCTGATCAATTTTTCCATCTTTATTTTGATCAATGTATTTAATATCTCCTGGCTGAACAGCTCCAAAACTTGGCACCGGTAAAGTTGCAATTAAACTCCCTTCACTATTAAAATCAGTAATATCATAGAAACCATTAGCAACATATCCAAAAGTAGATCCGATTGGGTTGCCGGTTTGTGCAGCTTTAAGCGATACTGGAGGTACCTCTGCCATATAATCAATTTTATTGAAATTATACGAAGCTAATCCACCAATATTATACTTGATTTCTCCTATACTATTAGTATAGTTAAGAGTTACTTCCAATCCTTTACTTGTGACTTTACCGATATTCTCATAAGATGGAGTGGCACCGAATACGCCCAATAAAGAATTATCCAGCGTAACAATACCCGATCGTTTATCTATATAAGCATCCAGTGTCATTTCTAATTTCTTATAAAGTTTAGCGTCCACTCCGATATTATATTTCATGCTTTGTTCTGCAAATATATCAGGGTTAGTCACATAGGCTTGCTGATAACCACCTCTCCATGTTGGAGAACCATTACCCGTTGGGAAACTGCTTGCAGTATTAGAATAATATTGTTGATAAAAATACCGCCCATTTGTAAAGCCATCATAACCGGATTTACCAACAGAGGCTCTTAACTTTAAGAAATCAATAACTTTATTAGCTTGTAAAAATGATTCATTTGAAATAATCCATCCGGCAGACAGGGTAGGATAAAAGCCCCAACGATTGCCCTTTGCATAATTATCAGAACCACTGTAAGCAAAACCTAGTTCGGCTGAATAGCGGTTGCGATTTATAAAATGAATTCTTCCTCCTATATTTCTATGATTATAAATATCATTGACCCCTGCAACTCCATTTTGATTCGCATCAACTTTATAACTATATTGCAAGTAATTTACTGCCGTTGTTAAATTACTCTCACCAAATTTTATATCGTAACCAAGCAGTATTTGAGATTGGTTCCAATTCATCTGATTAGTTCCATAGTCATCATAAATTGCATAATTAGTGTTTTTATTAGTAGTTTGCGTAACAGTACCTATTAACCGGGCATAATCCTTTGTCACATTATAACTTCCCCTGGTCCAGGTGTTAAAAGATGCCCCCTCGCTCAAGTAAAGCCCATTTGTAATAAAATCCAGTTTCTCCTTTAAATTAAAGTTTGCAAGTAACGTACGATCATGTGTAGAAGTATAACCTAATGCTTGAATTGAAGCTAAGGGATTATCAGGGAAAGTGGTGGTCCCAGTCCAAGTTCCATTATCATTTTTTACAGGATAGATATTTGAAGGATACCTGGCTAAATTTGACCATAATGTACTTCCGTTATAGTTTGGATAACTTCGGTCTTGTATACTCCCGCCAATATCAACCTTTCCTTCAAAAATTTTAAACATATTAAAATCCAAATTGGTTCTGATATCATAATTCTTGAGGTTGGCATTGGAATGAGTATCATCATTTTTAACATTATAAAAGCCCTGGTCATTCATATATCCAAGCATTACAAAATACCTGGCCGATGAACCCCCTCCACTAAAAGAAGCATCAGTTGTGGTAAATGGAGAGTTATATTTAAGTATCTCCTTAAACCAGTCAATATTAGTACCCACACCCGATTTATAATCCTGCAACTGACTATCAGAATAGTAGGGGCTCCATACCCTTCCTTTATCATTGCTTACCGCTTCATTATACAAACGAGCATAATCATAAGAACCCAGTGGTTTATTAATAACTAAAGGATTCTGAAACCCAGTTCTTGTCTGTAATTGTATTTTTGGCTTGCCAACTTTTCCTCTTTTAGTTGTAACCCAGAGTACCCCATTAGCGCCTTTCATACCAAAAGGAGCTAATGAAGCAGCATCTTTTAAAATTGAAATACTTTCTATTTCACTCGGGGACAGATATTCAAAATAGTTGAAATCTACCTGAAATCCATCTACATATACCGCATAGCTTTCGCTATTATAAGATCCCGTTCCCCGAATCTTTAATGAAGCGGCATCATAACCAGGTTGACCGGAACCTTGGTAAACAGTCAAACCCGGAAGCAGTCCATAAAGTGTGTTA
>JAUZOM010000221.1 GCA_030706465.1 Bacteroidota bacterium
AAGGTGAAAGGACGTAATAGTAAGTTATATACCTGTATTTCAATATTGTAAACTCAGGAAGGTGGCTGGAAATAATATTTCTAGTGTGAACTAGTGTGGCTATTGTGGTTAATTTTTTATGTTTTGAAGTCAGGTTCACAAGAAACCCAGTAGGACCATCTTTTTTATTATTACATGATTTCCATTTCTAACGAATTGTAGATTTATTACTATAGATAAATCTATAATAATACTATATATTTGGATATTATTGCAGATATATCTATATTTGCAAAAAAACACGGAATATGTATACTGAACTATATGAACAATCGGGTAGCGATATTATCCAACAACTGGGAAAACGATACAGTGACTATCGTAAAAGGATGGGATACACTCAAAAGGAAGTAGCCGAGAAATCAGGTTTGAGCGTATTTACAATCAGTTCTTTTGAGAACGGTTCTTCTACCGGGGTTACATTCGCTTCGTTTATCAAATTGCTACGGGCTATCGACAGCCTTGACGAAATTGAGAAGCTGTTGCCTGAACTACCTGAAAGTCCGCGTGCATTATTTAAGAAACAGCAGAAAGAAAAGTAATTATGGAAACGAATGTAGTAATGGTGAAGCTGTGGGGAATGCCGGTCGGGTATCTGTCATGGGATAAAAAATCGGATGTTGCTGTTTTTGAATATGAATCGGAATTCTTAGGCAACGGTTTGGATATTGCTCCTCTAACAATGTCCATCAATTCGCCCCGCAGCAAGAAGCATATTCCCTGGACAGGCGATAAAGATAAATTATACATGGGACTTCCACCGATGATTGCCGATTCACTCCCTGACAAATGGGGCCATTCTCTCTTCAGTGCCTGGCTGCGGGATAATCATATTTCGACAAAGAAAGTAAACCCGGTAGATCATCTTTCGTTTATTGGCAGCCGTACAATGGGTGCGCTTGAATATGAACCGGCTCAGAAATTAGGTGACGACTCTGTTTTTTCGGTAGATATTGAACACCTCTATGAATTTGCCAAACAGGTATTGAATGAACGGGAAACAACAGTGCTAAATGCCGAAAATTCAATTTTGTGGCAGGACTTGATCAAAATAAGTTCATCCCCGGGGGGTAAGCGTCCGAAAGCAATTGTGGCAGTTAACAAGGCTACCGGTGAAGTAATATCCGGACAGGGAAACATCCCTGAAGGTTTTGAGCATTTTATTCTTAAGTATGATGATAATTCTTCCTATCCATTAGCCAAGTTGGAATATGTTTATTATCAGATGGCTTTGGATGCCGGAATAAGTATGATGCCATCCGAATTGCGTTCATACGGAAATGCCACACATTTTCTTACCCGTCGGTTTGACCGTGTTGGTAATGACCGGATACATACACAAACATTAGCTGCCATGTCTCCGGGAAGTGACAGTTACGAAGATTTATTTGCTGTGATACGCAGGCTTAATTTGCCGTACGAAGACAGTCGTCAACAATATTTGCGAATGGTATTTAATGTGCTTGCACGTAATGTGGATGACCATTCAAAAAACTTCAGCTTCTGCATGAACCCGGATGGCGTGTGGCGTTTGTCTCCGGCTTATGACTTGACTTATGGGGTAGATCTTACCGCTCCTGCCTATATGAACCGGCATTCGATAACTATAAATGGTAAAAATGAAGATATAACCCGCGAAGATTTGGAAGCAACAGCTCAGCGGAATGATATTCAAGATTATAAGTCTTTAATTGATATGGTAAGCAATGCTGTTGGTAAATTTAGGGAGTTTGCTAAGGAAATGAAAATTGACAAACACTTAGTTGATAGTATTGAATCTGATTTTGTCAGAATGTAAAAATAAAAAGGCACTATAACGTTTGGGGTGGGTAACCACCTCCCCGTACTGTCGGATGTCCGGCGAAGTGTCCCGTGGCTGTTACACAACTTTCGTTTCGCCGAACACATTACACACTACGACGAACTGAGTCCGCCGTAAGCGATGGAAATTTACCGAAGGTATTTAAAATTTCTCGATACTCCAACCGGCCGGCCCCTCCGTAAAGTCATACGTGGCACCGCGGACAATGGCTTCATCCTTTTTCTTGTCGAGTATAACAGCCTTAACGGCCTCGGGTTTCATAAACCGGAGCCAGAAAGGGAACAGGTCAATAAACCGGCCGGTAGCCTTATTAAACAGGTATTGCGGGGTTCCCGGGTTGATCCGGTCCCCGTTGCCTCCGACATAATCAATCCGGAACAGGACTACAAGGGGCGACTCCTCATCCTCGTGGTTGGTATAAACAACTTCGTAGTACATCCGGTTATCCTCCGACACGCCTTCCCGGGCAAACTGAAAGCCTTCCCGGGCATTGCGGGCAATACTGTCCGAGAACTCGCGGACATCGGTTAAATTGAAGGTCATGAATTTCAGCGGTCCCTGAGCATTGCAAATGAATGCCGGCAGCAGGAATAAGAGAAAAAGTTTTGTCTTCATCGTCAAATGTATATTGGGACAATTCATTAATCCTTGAAAACCAATTAAAATCGGTGTTATGCCTGACACATACCGGCCAATTGCTAAATACCGGCATTCGCCTATTTCTTAAAAAAAGTCAGTACCGTTTCATTGAATAAGGCCGGGTGTTGCTGGCAAACGTGATGATAAGAATCGGGGAAAATACACAAGGAAGCCGAGGACAGCGACTGGTATATTTTTAAGGTATGTTCGGGCTTTATCATATCCCGGTCTCCGGCCATGACCAATACCGGGCAATGAATCTTCTTCAACTCCGTATAGGGAATTTGCGGTTGATCGATCATCATCCGGTTTAAGGTTTTCTCCCGGGGGGAAGAGGTCGGACTCTGGGCAATTCTTCGCATATTTCCCAGATCAGCCGCATACAGGGCCGTGGTATCGGGAACGATATTAGCCCCCGATACGGCCAGTCTTTTTACTTTCCCGGGAAAGTTCAGGGCCAGCAGCAACCCGTCTATCCCGCCGTCGCTCCATCCCAGCACATAGGCCGAATCAACATGCAGGTAGTCCAACAAACCGGCAAAATCGGAAGCCATCATCTCATACGACAACGTATCAACCGAACCACCCGATTTTCCCTGGATCCGGCTATCAACAGCAATTACGTTATAGTGCTTTTCAAAAAACGGGATTTGATTTTTAAAGGCTTCTATCGAACCACCGTTGCCATGCAGCAGGAGAAGTGTCTCACCGCTTCCGTAGGTTTCATAATACAAATAAATGCCATTCACCGGGGCATAATGCCCCGCCTGCGGGTTGTTTCCATAAGCAGCATGGGTTTGTGCAAAAACAAGGGCCAGGCTGGAGGCCCATACTAAAAGAAAGCATAGTTTTTTTTTCATATCCGGGTTCTATTAGAAAAAGATCAGTCGTGTTGTGTTAAGTAGAAAATGTCGCATCGGTATGAGTGAAGCCGTCACTGCTTACGGTACAGGATTAGGATTCGTGACGGCTTCACTATGCTTTTTAATTCTACTTTACCAAAATAAAGAACGAATCCCGATAGACACACTGGTTCACAATAGAATTCATGTTATCAGCCATCTTCCTGAGTTTATAATCTTAAAATACAGATTGATAGTTGCCTATTGTGTCCTTTTTTATTTTGTTTTTGTGTCCTAATGTGACTATTGTGGTTTGAATTATTTGTTTTGTTTTAATTTAGTAAAGTAGTTTTAAAAAAATTACCGTCAAAACAGTCTTAACACAGCACCGATTTATATAACGTGGAAATCAAACCAATAGTTGTTCATTCCCTGAACTTTGTAAATCGTAAAATCGTGCCTTTCCCCGGGGCTCCGGTTGTGAACGAAGCCGTCGGGCCGTTTGTACAACGACCGGAGTCCGGTTTCGGCTTCGTCTCGTTTGCCAGTCTATTGGCCACACAACATACCGGGACACAGTCATGATCTAAAACTAGAAAGACTGTTTTTCAATCGCAGGGGATCTGACTTGCTTTGCCTTGCCATTCAGTTCCTAATCCCGTACATGGATTAAATCCAGGTAATTCAGAATAAGCTCAACACATTCATCCAGGCCTATTTTACCCGTGTCGATGGAAAGATTATAATTGCCGGCATCGCCCCATACCTTTCCGGTAATCGATTTGCAATGATAAGCTCTTTCCTTATCGCTTTTGGCAATCATTTTTTCTGCCTCTGGTCCGGATAGTTTATACAGCTTTTGGATCCGGTCCATTCGGGAAGCCAGGTCACCGTGTAAAAACAGGCTGATCAGATTCGGGTAATCACGAAGTACATAGGCCCCGCACCGGCCGATAATAACAGCCGGACCTTCCAGGGCAATATGTTCTATGATTTCAGCCTCGGCCTGAAACAAATCCCGCTCTTTGGGTACAAACAATTTTGGTGGGGTATATACATCCGACGAGAAAGAATTGAATTGGAAGAGCGATTCCCAAAAGGAAAGAATCTTTTCGTCGTGCGGTTCCACATCTTCTTCCAGTACCGAATACTGTTGGGCTACTTTGTTAATAATTTCACGGTCGGCATAGAACACATTCAGCCGTTTTGCCAGTTGTTGGCCTATATAGGCGCCCCCGCTCCCCAATTGGCGGCTGATCGTAATCACAAAGGTCTTGTTCTGTTTCATCTTTTTATCTCCCGAATTTTAATATCTCCTGGAATAGTTCTACTTTACCAAAAAAAAGGAACGAATCCCGATAGACACACTAGTTCACAATAGAATTCATGTCTTCAGGCATCCTCCTGATTTTATAATCTTACAGTGTCGATCGATATTTTTTTATTGTGTTCTTTTTTATCTTTAAAAAAAAGAATTGGTATGAATTTAATCTTCCTGTTACTTATTATAAAGAACGCGATATGAAAATCGCGCGTCCCAACTATGAATTTAATCTTTGTGTGACTTAGTGTACTTCGTGTCTTAGTGGTTATTCTTTTGTTTTTAATCTATCGTGAATTAACCAACATAAAGCCGACCCTTCCCTTCATTCGTACGACTAACGGTACCCGGCAAATGTCCACGATTCCCGGTTCTGCCCTGAAACCGGGGTGTATTCTGTTACAAAGCTACTGATTATTTATCAAAATTAATCACTTTGATACATTTTTTTTGAATGCCTTCACCGGTATCGTTCCTCTTCCCATTTCCCGCCTTTCATTCGCATTCCGGTCTTGGGATGCTCTGGTATATTCTTTCTTTTACACTTCTATACAATACACCTGTATTAACTTTTTAAAGATAGACGGTATTTATAGGGTATCTATAAGGAAACTAAGCAGGTGGAATAACTGAATGCCTTGTTTTATACACCCGGTCGTCGGACGAAGTAGGAGGGGTGTTGAAGTCGATCCGGATCCTGATTCCGGCTCTTTCCCTGATGTTGTTTCATTTTCTGTCCCTACTCTCCGTGGTGCATCCTCTTAGTTCAGTCTTAATACAGCCGGGGTTCTTGCGCTGTATAGAGACAGTTCAGAGGGAGTATAGAGGGGGTTTCGAGGGGGTTCAGTTAGGTATACCTCATTGAACCCTCACTGAACCCCCTCTGAACCTAGACGATAATAAGACTGAAATACGGTCGAAATACGGTTGAACCCAGACTAAGAAAACTCCCTCTTTTGAAAAAGAAAACCTTCTTTTTCTTTTTCCTTCCCCTTCGTAGTTTCTCAAAAGGATGCTAAAAGGCCCACTAAAAGTAGCTTTATAAAACACTTAAATTGTGCCAATTAGCACTTAACTACCTAAGAGAGAATTGAACGTTCTACAAATCTTCCCTTATTCTCTTCTATGGAAAAGTAAAAATAACAGCGGGTACTGTCTATTGCCAATTACTTCTATGGAAACCTAAAACAGATGGTATCCGGAAGCAGTATGAAAGCCGGGGAAAGAGTGTAAAAAGCGGAACCGGGTGACCGGGTAGATTTTTTGTTTGGATAGATCCTAACCCGGGCAAGCCCGGACCAAGAAAGGCAGAACGCAACC
>JAUZOM010000222.1 GCA_030706465.1 Bacteroidota bacterium
TATTTCAGCATAAACCATCAGCAATAACAACGGACGGAAAAAACTACAATCTATGAGGAAAATCATTTTTACCATCGGGTTCTGGTGGTTGGTTTGTATTATCATTGCGGCGCAACCGGCCGCGTTTATTGACGTGACAGGCAAGTGGCAAGTGGTAGGTGGTGAAATCCAATTGCCGACGGTTCCGGCTGATGGTACTACCGCTACTAAAAAACAGATCGCCGGACTTAAAGAACAATTTCTTCATTCGGTATTTGTATTCCGGGCGGATCATAATTTCGATTATAACATTGCCATCGATGAACTTAAAATACAAAAGGCTCATTGGAGGTTTAACGCAAGCAATAACCGGTATGAAATCCAGGAATGGGCGGACAAGGATAAAAACAATTCATTTTTAATGGAGATCGAGGTGAAAAGGGAAGGAGATAAAACGTTTTTCGTGTTGCCGCTAGACGATGACCTCCCGAAAGAATTCTCGGTAAAACTCGAAGTCGTGAAAATTATAGAGTTGTCCGTAACAAACCCCACCGCCAAGGAGACTCTATGAACCAGTCGCACTCCCACTTGTGAACATTGCAGCCGGCTGATAGCTCAGAAAGTCGGAGCGCAACTTAGCATCCGGCAGTAGATTGATGGATGATAAAGTTAGAGTGCGACAAGGCAAAGGAAAAATAAATAATTCACACGAAAATATGATACGTATTAAATTCAGCATTCTCTCTCTTATGGCATTCCTTGTTTTCATGACATCGTGCAGCATTCCGGATACGGGCATGTCTATTTCCGATTGGAAAATTAAAAATGACAGCTATTTCGCCGGCATGAAAGACAGCACGGGATATACATTGTACACTATCCCGGCAAGCAGGGGCGGCAGCAACTTTTATTACAAGATAACCGTGCCGGGCAACCAGGCCAGTGTGAGCCCGGTGAGTACGGACCAGGTGGTGGTCAATTACAGGGGGAAACTGATCAACGGAAATGTCTTTGACCAGACCTACACCGGTGCTGTGCCTCCAAACGACAGTACGGCCACCCCGGGTACCTTTTATCCAAAATTCCTGATACGGGGCTGGCTGGAGAATCTGATCCAAATGAAGGTGGGGGAAACCAGAACCATTGTACTGCCCCAGGAACTCGGGTACGGAGCCACAGGTTCCGGGATTATTCCTCCGTATTCCGTAACAATATTTCAGATTCAGCTGGTGAAGGTGAAGTAAATGTCAGTTGCACTCCAACTTCTGGGGAATGCAGATTAGCCGGCAGATCAAAAAGTGGGAGTGTGACTGGATGAAACTGAGTAATATAACGTTATTACAAGCAGTCGCAGATATTTGATAGATTACAGGATATTATAAGCATTATTCAGGCGCAACACCGGGCATAAGAGCGTATTTTACGTCGAAATAGGTGAGAAAGTTGCAACAAATATCCAAAATTGTGTAATATGAGTCAGTAGTAATAGTGCGAACTTTGCATTGTGAAATTTATTCACAACTGCCCCGTCCAGAAGCGGGAACGCAAAAAACTAGCTATAATGACAAAAAGAAGAAAGCTTATTCCTGTATTTACTCTGCTCTTAATTGGATTTGGAATCATGTTCACGAGTGGATGTAAAAGTGATCCTGAAGTAAAATCCACCACGTATGACCTGAAGACAACCGATATCCTGGGTGTAAGCGGTACCGTTACATTTATTGAAACCTCGGCAACCGCTGCTACGATCAATATCGTATCCGTTAGTCACGTTGGGCAATTTTGGAGTATCGGGTACTGCCTTGTTTGAAAAGAGGGTTAATGGAAATGCTTTGTTAACCATTACGTTGGCCGGCACCATTGCCAGTGATATTTATCCGGCTATGATAAACCTGGGTTCTATCGCAACAGTAGGGGGTGGACCGGTAGTGAAGACTTTACAACCGGTAAACGGAACTACGGGTAAAAGTTATACCAATCTCACAAATCTGGATAGTGGACTGGCTATCGCCTACGATAATTGGTTGACATACGATGGATACATCAATGTATATCAATCCACCATTCTCTCGGGAGTGGTAATCTGTCAGGGCAATATAGGGTCTAATTAATCTGGGGACGCCTTCTTCCTCCGGTGGAAGAGGTACAGGTTTTTACAATCTGTTATTTCGTTGGTTCCCTGAGAAACCAGCTCTTTTAATAACCCGGCCGCACTATGCGGCCGGGTTTTTTATGCTTACCCGGTGCAGAAAACGATCCCTGAATTTGGACTGTAGTTCCGTTAACCCGTTCTGAATTGTAATCCGGACAACCTATTAGCGGGTAAACCAACCGTTTTGACAATATGGGCGGAATTGCTACCCGGACTGGGTGAAAGCGGATATCGGGGTAGTGTATGAGGGGTGGGAGAGGATTGAGGGTGAATAGCCTGGGCGGAAATTTGTGATTAATCATAGTGGGGGCTTCACTCGAAGTGAAACCCTCACTATGGTCAACAGAAAACGCGATTTCAATAATTCAATCGGCGTGCTTCTTCGTCCGTATACCTAGGCCATTCAGGAACAAGAAAACAGGAGCGATTCCCTTTTCCGTAATCCGACTCATGCCGAATACCTGACAAAAACGGAAGGTATCACCATCGCCCTTTCCTTCTTCAATACTTCTACCGGTACCCGGATTAACCGGCATTCCCCGGAATAGGAGTATCCTCAAGTTTGCTTTGATTACAGTCATAACAATCCGGTCGCAGCCAGGATGGATCAACAACCGGAAGTTTTCGTCTTACCCCGATTATTGGGGAATGAGAAACGGGAAATTGATTCACAGAAAAGGAGCGGAGGAGCTTGGGATAATCAGTTTGTTTTTCCTTTTTTAGAGATGGCTTCGCACCGGCCGCACCCTCACTTTCTCTTATTCCAGCGGACTCAGGTGTCCTGAGAACCGGGAGCGTGACTACTGTCTGAAACAAATAACGGCTTCGCCTTAAGCGAAGCCGTTATTTGTTTCAGACTGACTGTGAATGTACGAATACAATTCACACGTCCAGGGTGTATGGGGATTGGCAATAATCGGATGAAGGCCGGGAAAGTTATTATCCCTTACGGATCCGGAGCCTGCCTGCGTTTAAATGGTGACCGGAGAAATGGCAGGTTTGTATACTGCACATTTATAATTTGTTACAGATACCTTCTTCCCTGAAACGGGAAGAAGCGCATTGGTTACATATAAACTTATTGAAGCGTATTTTAATTTTTAATCGAATAGTATTAGCGCAGCATATAGGCATACTTAAAATGCTGTTTACTAGCAGTTTGCTATTTAAGTAATAATTGCTGACTGATATGTATTCTATTTAATAAATATATACTGCTTATTTACAATGCTTTATAAATCGTTCGGTGCTCAAAAAGCAAAAATTTGCATTAGCACTGTATAAAATTGTTTGCAATGCATTTTTATAATTAAAAGAACTGAATTAATTTATTAGATATATGTATATATATTACTGTAAGTAAACAGTTTAAATTGGTTGAAATAACTGTTAATGTATTCGGAATTCATTTTAATACTACAATAATAATACACAATCATAAGTTTAGTCATACAAACAAGAAGATCTCAAAAATAGGCAAAAGGATTTTATTTTGGGATCGGGATATAATATCATTCTAGAACGTATTATATTTTTATTACTTACTTAAAAAAGATCGAACGAAAATGAATTTTAAAAAATTAACAGGTATTTTGCTTTTCTCTTTTCTCCTTTTTGGATTATTATCATGTAGCAATGAAAATGACAGCATGTTTAGCTCGTACAAATCGGGTAGTTATTACAAGAGTTCGCTAACGCCCACCCTTACTACAACTCAGATTACTTCAGTAACTTCAACCGGTGCCACCAGCGGTGGAACCATCTCCAGTAAAGGAGGGAGTTACACAATTACTTCCAGCGGGGTTTGCTGGAGTACTACTTCAAATCCAACAATAGCCAACCACGTTGTCACAACCGGCAACACCAGCTTAACCACTTTCAGTTGCGCTATCACCGGCCTTTCTTCTTCCACGGTTTATTATGTAAGAGCTTATGCGACCAACTCGGGAGGTTATACCGGTTATGGAAATCAGGTCAGCTTTACAGCCGGTACTGCAGTTACTTCCCCTTCCAACGTTGCAGGTTATACCCCCTCTTCCCCGATCTCATTATCCGGGCAGAGCAACAAGACCATACAAGGGTTATACATTGGAAACATCCCGGGTGTCGGAATTAACCTGGCGAATTGCCATGACATGACCATCACCGGTTGTAAGATCAGCCGCACGGGTAAGAATGGAATCCATTTAACCAATTGCTACAACATAACGATTACGCATTGTGAGATTGACAGTGTAATGTCAGGTCTTTATGCTGAAAATTGTACAGGTGGGATACAGTTCAACTACAATGATGTCAAGAACATACTGGGTCCAATGCCACAGGCACAAATGGTGCAATTTAACACCTGTACAGGTGCTAATAACCAGGTTAATTACAATACCTGCGATAACGTTCCGGGCAAGAGTAGTCCGGAGGATCTTATCAACATGTTCATGAGCAGTGGAACGAGCGCCAGTCCAATCCTGATTACAGGGAACAAGCTTCGTGGAGGCGGCCCTTCTGGTTCGGGAGGTGGAATTATGCTGGGTGACAATGGCGGTTCCTACCAGGTAGCAAGTAATAATATCCTTGTAGATCCGGGTCAGTACGGGATGTCCATTTCAGGGGGCTCCAATAATTCGATAACCGGGAATCAAATATATGCCAGAAGCCAATCTTTTACCAATGTAGGGTTATATATCTGGAACCAAAACACATCGGCATGTGCAAATAATACGTTGCAGAACAACCGTATTAATTTCAGGGACAAGTCGGGAAACATAAATGATACATGGAACGGTTCATCTACTTCGGGGTCTAATCCTGCCTGCACCGGTACTGTTTGGCTAAACAATGCTGATGATCAGACGTTGAGTGCTTCCATCTTGCCGACTGTTTTATTTGGAACCAATAGATAAACGGTTATGAAGACGTCGTCCGGTTGTACTTCGCCTATCTGATAAGCAGAACGCTTCCGTAGAAACGGACGTAAAGTGCAACCTATTGGGAGCGCAACAAAGAATTGTTCTAGAATAGTTGTACTCCCAATAACATAACCCGGGCCCGTCGCTAGCAGCGACGGGCCCGGGTTATGTTCGTTAGGCTTCACTTTAAGTGAAGCCTAACTACTTTAAGAAATTTATTCTTATATTTGCCTCGTTAAAATAGCTCGTTGAGTACGTATTTATCAGAATAAACGAACCGGGTGGATTTTAGTCCACCTTTTTTGTGTAACCAAGAAGCGAAGGCAGGTTACCGCATAATACAGGCATCGGGATACCTCCGCATAATACTCAACCCAACCGAAAGGGGAAAATTTAATATCCTGAGCAGCTCCGGCAGGCGTTGTATGTCCCGTTGCCCGAGAGCTTTCGATATTCCCGACTCCGGCAGGGAAGCAGCTCCGGTTGTCAGTCGATGACAAGGGAAATGCCGGCTGTTACATCATTTATCCCAGGACCGGGCCGACAGCTTTAACAGGTGAAACGGGTTCGCCGGTGGTCGGTGTGTCAATCTTAAACAAGGGCGTTTATGCTGCCTAGCCGAAACGGATAGGGGAAAGCCGGAGAGTAAACCGGTTATTTTGTTATCGCCCGTTGCCGATAGTTGCCCCCCTGAGCGAAGAAACCGGTTGATTTTATTCGTTCCGTTGCTTTTTCCTATGAAGCTGTGTCCGGTATGGGAGCCCCTATGCCGGTATTTACGCAGGAGTACAAGCCAACCCCTATGGTACTTACTGAACAAAAAGCCGATTTGTAAGTTATATAGTGACACCTTAATTCAATCCGGGA
>JAUZOM010000223.1 GCA_030706465.1 Bacteroidota bacterium
AAGCTGCATTAGCATTGAAAGATGCAGGTGCCGATGCGGTAAAAGTTGGAATCGGCCCGGGTTCAATTTGCACAACCCGTGTTATTGCAGGGGTGGGAGTTCCTCAGTTGACGGCCGTTTATAATGTCGCTCAGGTTTTGAAGGGCAGTGGCATTCCTGTAATTGCTGATGGTGGAATTCGTTATACCGGAGATATTGTAAAGGCATTAGCAGCAGGTGGAAATTCGGTGATGTTGGGTTCACTTTTTGCCGGTGTTGAAGAATCACCCGGAGAAACCATCATATTTGAAGGACGTAAATTTAAGACTTATCGCGGCATGGGTTCAATAGAAGCCATGCAAAAAGGGTCAAAGGACCGTTATTTTCAAGATACGGAAGATGATATTAAAAAGCTTGTTCCTGAAGGTATTGTCGGTCGTGTACCCTATAAAGGTTCCTTGTCGGAAGTCGTCCATCAAATGGTTGGAGGATTAAGGGCTGGAATGGGTTATACCGGTTCAGCCAATATCAATGATTTACAGAAAGCTAAATTTATAAAAATCACCAATGCGGGAATAATGGAAAGTCATCCTCATGATGTGACTATTACTTCCGAGGCACCGAATTATAGCAGATAATAAATTAAATGATGAATCCTTTCAGGAAAACAAAGACATTGGCATGCACCTATCTAACAATAATGGGATCATTGCTGATGTCTTTTCATGCATTTGCACAAACAAAAGAAGATTCTGTATTAATGACCATTGGCGGAGAAAAGGTTACTGTTTCTGAAGTAATGTCGCTCTACCGCAAAAACAGCATCAAAGGAACGGTCCTTAATAAGAAATCTTTTGAAGAATATCTGGAACTCTTTCTGAACTATAAATTGAAAATTCGCCAGGCAAACGATCTGAAGATGGATACCGCTTTGGCATTTAAGAATGAATTCCAATATTACCGGAGTCAATTGGCTCAGCCATATATGACCGATGAGGAAATGAGCAATTTGCTGACCCGGGAAGCTTATCAAAGAAAACTTAAGGATGTTCGGGCAAGCCATATCCTGGTCAAGCTTGACATTAATGCCTCACCCGAAGATACACTGGCTGCCTATAACAAAATAGTGTCAATCAGGGAACGTATTTTGAAAGGTGAAGACTTTGGCAAGGTTGCTGCTGAGGTTTCGGACGACATAAGTGCCAGGGATCAGAAAGACGGGACAAAGATCATACCCGGTAATAAAGGAGACTTAGGTTATTTTACTGTTTTTGACATGGTTTATCCTTTTGAGACGGCCGCATATAACACCGGGGTTGGAAAAGTGTCAATACCGGTCAGAACTGATTTTGGATATCATCTTGTTAAAGTCACCAATATTAAGCCTGCCATTGGAGAAGTGCTGGCTTCTCACATTCTTTTTCAATTTGACAATGAGCCTTCGCATGCAGATTCTTTAGCCGTAAAAATCAGAGTCGACTCCATTTTTGCCAAAGTCAAAAAAGGAGAGGATTTTGCTATGCTTGCACGTAACTTCTCAGACGACCGGATTACCGCACCCAGGGGAGGATTATTACCATGGTTCGGTTCAAACCGGATGGTTCCCGAAATCATTGAAGCAGTCGATGGATTGAAACCCGGCCAATATAGTCAACCTTTTCTATCTTCATATGGCTGGCATATTTTAAAAGTCATTGAACGGAAACCGATCGGAAATTATGAAGATATCAAGGATGTCCTGCGTCAGAAAGTGACCAGGGGAGATCGGCTGGAAGCCTTAAATCAATCTTTTGTTGAAAAATTGAAGAAAAGTTATGGATATAAGGCCGACTTAAAGGCTCTCGATAAGGTAGCGGCTGCCCTGAACGATTCTGTCTTTGCAGGAAAATGGAAAATACCGTCGCCCAAAAAATTGACGAAGTATCTCTTTTCCTTCGACGGTAAAACCTATACTCAACTGGATTTAGCAAATTATATCGAAACAACCCAGACCCCTAAAAATAAGTTTGACAAAAAGCAGTATGCCTCAATTCGGTTTAATTCATTTGTGAATAAGGAACTCCTTGACTATGAGGACAAACATCTGGAAATAAAATATCCTGAATTTAGAGATTTGTTGCAGGAATATCATGATGGCCTTTTGGTATATGCCCTAACCGACATGAATGTGTGGTCAAGAGCTGATGCCGATACGACCGGTCTGCGATTGTTTTATGAGCAGAACAAGAATAATTATATGGGCGAAGCACGATTGGATGCATCAGTGTTTACGGTTTTCAATTCGACCCGTATTGATAAGGTCAGAGGAATGGTTCTAAAAGGAAGTTCTGAAGAAGAAATCTTAAAAAGTTATAATTCTGATACAACCAAAGTTGTAACAATCGAACATCACCAGTATCTTCGTGGCGAAAGTCCCTTAATTGATCTTATTGATTGGAAAGAGGGGCTAAGCAGAAATGTTGATACAGATGGCACGACAACCTTTGTAATGGTGCATAATGTGATTCCTCCAATGCCAAAGGCATTGAGAGATATTCGGGGTACTGTTGTTGCTGATTATCAGAATTATCTGGAAAAATCATGGATGAATGGTCTCAGAAAAAAATATCCTTGTTATATCAATAAAGATGTTTTGGCGCTTATTCAAAAAGAATTGAAGTGAAGCAAAAACTGGTTATCGGGTTACTCTTAATAGGTCTTGCTGGGTGTCGCTATTTTAAGAAAAGCGAACCAATGGGACAACCCGTTGCCCGAGTTTTTGACAAATACTTATATGAATCTGATTTAAAGGGGGTTGTTGCCCCTGGCACCAGCTCAACGGACAGCATTGAAGTTGTCAAAAATTATATCAATAATTGGATTCGGCAAGAGTTATTGGTACATCATGCAGAAGCTAATCTGCCTAATGATCAAAAGGATTTTACCAATGAATTGGAGGCCTATCGTCGTTCATTGATTATTTATAAATTTGAGACCGAATATATCAAACAAAAATTTGATACGATTATTCCGGAAGCTGAAATTAAAAAATATTACAACGACAACAAGGATAACTTTAAATTACGGGAAAACATTTGTAAAGCGGTATGGGCTAAGTTTCCCAGATCCATACCAAAGGCAAGTTTAGCTAAAATAAGCAAGATATTTAATAAAGGAGCTATCAATAAACTTGCAGAAGCCTGTTCCGGAAAAGCAATTAATTATGATTTCTCAGATACAGCCTGGGTTTCCTTTGATGAATTGACTTTGCACGTGCCAATCAAAACAGATAATCCCGAGAATTATCTTCGAACGCATAATTTCACTGAACTTCATGATTCTGCATTTATCTATCTTATTCGTTTTACGAATGTACAGAATAGGGAATCAATATCACCCCTGGATTTTGAAAGAGAAAATATCCGAAACCTTCTGTTGAACAAACGCAGGTTAGATGTCCTGGATAAACTTGAAAAAGATCTCTTCGACAAGGCAGGAAAAAACAAGGACTATGAAATTCTGACCTCTGGAAAATCCAATAAACGGAAATAATTGAAAACTAACATTTGACAAATCTTATTATCCCGAATGAAGAAACTATTGATAGCTATTATTGGTTTGCTGCTGACAATTAATGCAGCTTTTGCTCAAAACCAACCCGATACATTGCACCAGAAACAACCTAAGGAAAAGAAAATGATCGACCAAATTGTGGCTGTTGTGACAACACGTCCTATTCTTGAATCTGATCTGGTCGATCCTGACTACCCTGATGCTTATAAGAGTGCAAATATGGATACAAAGTGCAGGACTCTTGAGAATCTTGTTCTGAAAAATTTGCTTATCAATAAAGCGGAACTTGACTCTTTGGTTGTTGATGATAGCGAAGTCGATCAGGAAATTGATCGAAAGGTAAGTCTTATGATTGGCAGGGCTGGATCAATTGAAAAGCTGGAAGAGATTTATCATAAGCCGATCTCGGCTTTTAAAGCCGAGGAGCGTGTTCCTGTAAAAGAAACATTGATGGCTGAAAAAGCAAAGGATAAGGTTATAGAAAATATAAAAATAACGCCTTCTGAGGTTAAGGAATTCTATAATAAAATACCCAAAGACAGTATTCCAAAAATCGGAGTGGTATATGAGCTGGCCCATATCGTCATAGAACCCGCTGTTAATCCTGATGAATTAACCGATGCAAGAAATAAGATAAAGCAGTTAAGGGATAGAATTCTAAACGGTGAAAACTTTTCAGTTTTGGCACGTCTTTATTCGGATGACCCCGGGTCTGCAATGAAGGGTGGCGAATTGGGATTTTTTATTCGCGGAACAATGGCTCCTGAATTTGAGGCTGCTGCATTTTCTTTGAAAAAGAAAGGGGATGTCAGTGAAATTATTAAGACATCTTTTGGCTATCACATCATCCAACTGATTGAACGCAAAGGGGACAAGGTAAATGTACGTCATATTTTGGTTACCCCGAAGGTATCCAGTGTGGAACTTGATAAGGCCGGGAATAAACTTGACAGCCTTGCAAATCTGATCCGCAAAGATTCATTAAAATTTGATGTCGCAGCAAGGAAGTTTTCTACCGATAAGTCATTCGTAAATAATGGAGAGATGATTAATCCTGCAACCCTGACTTCGAAGTTTACCGAGAACGATCTTGATCCAACCATTTTTGCAATTCTTGACAAACTCAAGGTCGGTGAAGTGTCGGGCCCCCTGCCCATGGATACTGAAGATCGTCGAAAGGCATATCAGGTTATTACTGTTAAGTCAAAGAGTAATCCTCATGTTGCCACATTAAATACCGATTATGATTTGTTTCAAAATATGGCGTTAATGGCGAAAAAGAATGATGCGATCAATAAATGGGCAAAGGAAAAAATAAAAACAACCTATATAAAGGTCAACAAGGAATACCAGAACTGCGATTTTTACAAACGTTGGTTCTAAGGTGTAAAAGATTGATATAATAACAACTTAGAAAAGATAAAAGCCGCTCAAAGAAACACATCTTTGAGCGGCTTTTTTATAAAGTACAACATCTTCCGGTTATATTATTTCTTTCCATACGCAATTACTAAGAGAAAAGATAACATTGCCACCGTTATTTATGAATTATTAGTAATTTAGCCGCGTATTTACTAACCATTATGCTAATCGAACTATGAAGAAAAAAATCATTGCCGGGTCTATTTTACTGGCAATCCTCATTGCAATAGTATATTTTGCCAATAGAAGTAAAAAAGACACAGGCGAGATTCTTGTTAAAGTTAAAAGAGGAGATTTTGTGGTTACCGTTGCTACGACAGGTGAACTTGTGGCTCAGAAGTCTACGCCAATTAAAGGGCCTGATGGACTTCGTGAGTTTAGAATTTTTGATCTTAAGATTGCCGATATTATTCAGGACGGATCTGTAGTTAAAAAAGGGGATTACGTTGCAACATTAGATAAGACCGATATTACCAATAGAATTAAAGATATTGAGCTTGATCTGGAAAGATACGAGTCTCAGCTTATCACGACGCGTTTGGATACTGCCTTAACGATGCGGGGGGCAAGGGAAGAATTAATCAATATGAAGTTTGATGTCGAAGGAAAACAGATCACGTTGGATCAATCCATTTATGAACCTCCTGCAACGCAACGTCAGGCTAAAATAGAACTTGAAAGGTCAAAACGGACATATGATCAGGCTGTCCGTAACTTTAAACTGAAGCTGGCTAAATCCAATGCCAATATGGCCGATGTTCAGCGCGCCTATAATGTGAGTAAGCAGCGTTACGATAAAATGATAAGTTCTTTGAAATCATTTGTCGTAACTGCTCCTCAGGATGGCATGGTGGTTCAGAAACGCAACTGGGACGGCTCAAAGCAAGGGATTGGTGCCACAATGAGCGGTTGGGACAATGTTGTTGCTGAAATGCCTG
>JAUZOM010000224.1 GCA_030706465.1 Bacteroidota bacterium
ACAGTGAATATGAATCTCAAAAAACAACTTTTATGAAACTCATAAAAATAGCGTGCAAAAGTAGTAAAACTTATTTGTATAATCGTTCATTTGGAACACATAAGTACAGTCTAAAATATATTCAAGGTTTTTTTACCCAAATTATTGAAATCGTATGATAAATAATTTGGTGTTTAAAAATCCAGGACACAAATAACACAAATCCATTTCCCGGAACTTCTGTCTCTTTTTTAGCAATTTCATAATTGTCCTATTTATTCCAGACTTACATTATCCCACTTAGAACTTCTTATTCTTTTATTTGCTTCGCCTTTTGTTCGGCATTGGTTCCAAGTATCCATACAATTTTTAGTTATTTTACTCTATCTATATCGTATAGATGTCATTATTTATTAATGCTATATAACATCTATGGGGCATCTAAGCTGGTGGAAAAACCGCATGTCCATCTTATGCCCCCGGACAATCTCTGTTGACCAGTTGTCCGGCACCCGGCCATCGGACGAAGTTGGAGGGGCGTTGAAGTCAATCCTTACCGGGGATTCCAACTCGTTGAAGGATGTTGTTTTATTTCTGGTCCTTCCTCCCCGGGCAGTATCTTCTTCTTTTAGTCTTCCTTTAGCCGGGGTTCTTGCTCTGTATAGAGACAGTTCAATGGGAGTATAGAGGGGGTTCGAGGGGGTTCAGTTAGGTCTACCTATCCGAACCCTATCTGAACCCTATCTGAACCCTATCTATACCTAAACTAAAATAAGACTAAAATAAGACCGGACACAGACTGAGAAGCTCCTTATTTTTCTTTTACCTTCCCCTTTGTAGAGAATTTAACACCCTACGAATCTTCCCTTATTCCGTTCTCTGAAGAAGTAAAAATAACAGGAAGCAATATATATTTCCAACTACTTAATTAACAACTTAGTAGCAGCTATGAATGTATTGTGAATAAACCTAAAGATAACGCAGAATGAAGTGTGTAGGAAAAGAACGTTGCTCTATGAACTTCCATTGTCGGGAATCAGAATGGCGATATCCGGAAATCCATGCCGGAAAACCGGATAATCCGCTTTAAACCGGCAGTCTGCTTCAGAACCGAATTATACAATGTTGTTTAATATTTCCGACCTGAATACAACAGAAACGGATTAACCCCGTTATTTAATTCTTTGTTATTTATATTCTTCCTGTAGTTTTTTTGCTTAAAACCTCATTCTAAACCACTAAATAATTCTTGGTTAAACTTTTATAAATAGAAAGCGGTTTGAAATGAAACGTAAATCAGGCGTGGTTGATTAAATATTTGACTGTGTGTGGTATAGAAGATTATTGGCTCTTGGGAGTTTTTGCATACGTTCTTTTTCTGGTATATTCGCTTAACATTTAAGGGTTGACATCTTGTTTATATCCGATTTTTTTTATATATCTTTGCAATCCGAATAATTATCCCATATCCATCGGATTAAAAGAGAATGAAAAAAATTTCAAAAGTTTTGTATATTTCGCAAGAAATATTTCCGTATTTACCAGAATCCGAATTGTCGAATATGGGGAGGTATTTGCCTCAGGCAGTCCAAGATCGCGGGCGTGAAACCCGTACTTTTATGCCTAAATTTGGAGCGGTTAATGAACGCCGGAATCAACTTCATGAAGTAATCCGGTTGTCAGGCATGAATCTAATTATTGATGATACCGATCACCCATTGATTATCAAGGTTGCATCCATCCAATCGGCCCGGATGCAGGTTTATTTTATTGATAATGATGATTATTTTCACCGGAAGAATACTGTTTCGGACGAAGCGGGTGAAGAATATGAAGATAATGATGAACGTACGATCTTCTTTGTGCGGGGGGTGATGGAAACGGTAAAAAAACTGCGTTGGACTCCGGATGTAATTCATTGCCAGGGGTGGATGACCGCTTTAGCACCGTTGTACATAAAAAAGGCATTTAATGATGACCCTTTTTTTAAACATTCGAAGGTGGTTTATTCCCTTTTTAATGATGAATTTAAAAAACCTTTCCGGAGTTTATTTGCCGAACGGTTATTGCTGGAAGGCATTGAGAAGCGGCATGTTGTGCAGGTAAAAGATAAAGTGATCGATTTCGTGGCCTTGTCGAAACTGGCGATTGATTATTCGGATGCCGTTATACAGTCGAGTCCGGTTGTTAACGAGGATGTCCTGAATTATATTGCTTCGAAAAAGGTGAAGTTTTTGCCATTTCAATATGAAGAAGATTATGCTGATTCTTACGTCCAGTTTTATGACAGCCTGTAATCAATCGGTTTATTTATAAGTGTTTATTTAACTTTCAATTTTGTCAATCTTTTTTCATTTTATATGAAAACTTACCCACTTATCCTACTCTCTTTATTATCCTTTTTTGTTTTTTCTTGTTCGGATAACTTAACCGACCTGGGTTCCGGTATTCAACCTTCATCGGATCAGATAAAAATTGGAACAGACATTTTTCATGTAACAACAGCCAATGTTCCTGTTGACTTTATTTATTCAAAACCCGATTCATTTTTATTAGGCTCTTTTTATGATCCAAAATTCGGGTCGACGAATGCAGAGATCCTGGCCCAGGTAAACTGCCCGGAAAAATTTACATTTCCTCCGCTTTCAGTTCCTGATTCAGCAGCAATTGTTCTCAGATATACTACCTGGTTTGGGGATAAACATTCACCGCTCGATGTAAATATCTACGAAATGAATAAAAGTACGTTCAGTTATACATCCCTTTATCAGAGCAATATAGATCCTTCAACTTACTCGGATCAAACGGTCAAACTCTCAGAACGTAAGTTTTCGGCAAAAGATGTAAAGAATACGCGTGCCGATACGACTGCTATCCGGTTTAAATTGTCCAATGATTTTGTAAAGCGTTTCTTCGATGCTTCTATTTTTGCTAATACAAGTACCTTCTTAAAGAATTTCGGAGGATTCTATATTAAGGCAAATTTTGGTTCAGCGGCTCTATTAAATGTAAGCGAGGTTTATTTAAGGTATTATTATCATTATACCTATATAACAAAGAATATTAGTGGCGGTGATTCTACGGTTACAGTAAACAACAATTTATTTTTCCCAGCCAACTCGGAAGTCCGTCAGGTAAACTGTTTTCTGCATCCGAATAGAAATACGATAGCCCAACCGGACAGCAGTGTGAATTATGTTGCTTCGCCTGCCAATTGGAATACACTTGTTTCTATTCCATTAAGCGGGATAAAAAAACGAATGGATGCCGGGATAGACAATAAAAAGCTGACCATTAACAGTGCAATGATGAAAGTGGAAGCCGTTAATATCGATGTCGATACGACGAAGGCTCCAACAACGAGATATATGTTACTTGTTAAAAAGGAAGCGTTGCAACGATTCTTTAGGAATAATGAACTGCCTTCCGATACCTGTGCTGTATTGGCTGCCCACACGGTTGCTCTTGTTGCCGGTACAACCAATGTCTATCAGGACTATTATTCGTTTAGTGTTGCCAATATGATAGCGAATGAATTGAAGATCGCAGAACAAAACAAAACAGCACTGGCCGAAAAGCTTGACCTGGTATTGGTTCCGGTTCAGGTGACATACAACAGCAGTAGTTCCATTACCGGTGTGAAACAGAGCAATTTAATGAGTGCTGTAACCATCCGGAGTGGAAAGAACCCCGACTCCAGCATGAAACTTAAAGTGATATACAGCGGGTTTTAAAAAGATACGAACCCCATAAAAAAGCAGCAGATATTATATCTGCTGCTTTTTTTATGGCTATGACAGGCGTTTTATTTTTGCCTGATAAAAATCTGGATAGGCGTCCCGGTAAAATCATATTTCGAGCGTATCTTGTTTTCCAGAAAACGGCGGTACGGATCTTTTACATATTGCGGCAAGTTGGCAAAAAACAAGAATGTCGGAATCTGCGTATTGGGCAACTGAGTTACGTATTTAATCTTAATGTATTTGCCTTTCAGTGCAGGAGGGGGATAATTTTCAATGACCGGTAACATGTATTCATTCAACTGGGCCGTAGGAACTTTCCGTTGCTTGTTTTCATACACTTCTACGGCTGTTTCCAATACTTTCAGAATACGCTGTTTGGTAGTCGCCGAGGTGAATATAATCGGGAAATCCACAAATGGAGCCAGGCGTTCACGAATCGCCATTTCGTATTTTTTAATGTCATTTGACTCTTTATTCTCAATCAAATCCCATTTGTTGATACAAACCACAAATCCTTTTTTATTCTTTTGGATCAATGAAAAGATATTCAGGTCCTGGCTTTCAATACCACGGGTGGCATCGATCATCAGGATACATACATCACAGTTTTCAATGGCACGGATGGACCTCACCACCGAGTAATATTCCAAATCCTCGTTTACCTTCGCTTTTTTCCTGATCCCGGCAGTGTCTACCAGATAAAAATCATTCCCAAATTTATTAAAGCGGGTGTATATGGAATCACGGGTTGTCCCGGGTATGTCGGTTACAATGGTACGATCCTCCCCTATAAAGGCATTGATAATAGAAGACTTACCGGCATTCGGGCGACCGACCACGGCAAAGCGGGGCAAGTCGTTTTCAATATCTTCTTTTACGTCCGGATTAAAATGAGTGAGAAGGTTGTCCAGCAAGTCTCCGGACCCAAGTCCTGTCATGGCTGAGATAATCTGAGGTTCGCCCAGGCCCAGTTTATAAAACTCGGCAGCCTGATATTGCCATTCAAAGGTATCGGCCTTGTTGGATACCAATAAAACCGGTTTCGTGTTCTTCCGCAGGATTTGCGCCACTTCCAGGTCATAATCGGTAATCCCGTTTTGGATATCAACCATAAACAGGATAACATCGGCTTCTTCTATGGCCAGCATGACGTGACGTTTGATTTCACCTTCGAAAACGTCGGAAGAGTTTACCACCCACCCTCCGGTGTCGATCACCGAAAATTCACGTCCTTCCCATTCGCATTTGCCGTATTGGCGGTCGCGGGTGGTACCGGCTTCATCATTGACTATGGCTCTACGACTGTTCGTGAGCCGGTTAAAAAGGGTCGATTTTCCTACATTCGGACGACCTACAATCGCTACAATATTTCCCATTGCTTTTTATATCTAATAAGTTAGATATTTACATTCCATTTTTTTTGATTCTGTACGGGTTTTCTCAAATCCGTACAGCGGGTGCAAATATTTTGACGGCAAAGGTACGGAAATTAATCAATATGCCAATGCGGCAATAATTCAATGTGATAATACGCGATTTAATGATGTGCCGATGGATTAATATGCCCGGAAGGAATCAGATCGCTTGCTGTTGGAGAAATGTGTGAATCCCAATAAGATTAAAAATAATTCAGGCGCTAAATGCCTGTGATTTTTAATGTGTTAATGTGAAATGATTGACGTGTTCATTCAATTCCAGAAAAAAATCGTTTCGTACTCTTGTGGAATATAAAAAAAGCAGTATCTTTGCAACGCTTTTGGAGAAAGGTATTACAATCCGAATACGAAAAATTCGGGCGTTTAGCTCAGCTGGTTCAGAGCATCTGCCTTACAAGCAGAGGGTCGGGGGTTCGAATCCCTCAACGCCCACAAAAGAAATCAAGGTCATACATTAAATTGTTTGGCCTTTTTTTTATTATGGTAAGTCTTGTATTCGAAATATAGCATACATACCATTGTATATATTGGGAACAGATATCTTAGAAAAAAAGGCAAGCTCACTAAGTTTTAGTGAGCTTGCCTTTTTAAATTACTCTTATCTTCTTCTATTGCTTTGATAATTGAATTTCATAACTGAAAGTTGTCGGTTTTGCATATACCATGTATGGTTCAAGCGGCCTTGGTCCGCATCCGTTCGATCCG
>JAUZOM010000225.1 GCA_030706465.1 Bacteroidota bacterium
CAAAGATCACAAACACCGATGAACCGAGCATTTATGCGAGTTCTATACGACCAATTCATAAAATAATAACCGTATAAAAATCTTCCATGCGAGTTCCTTCCGACCACTTTAATCAAATTATTTGCGGATGAAACCACCATGTTTTTTAAAGAAGACACAAACACCAATGAAAATTGAGAGCTTTCAAACATGGAATATATGTTATGTGTTATCTGATTTTCCAAAACACTAAACATCATGAAACGGAACAACATTGAATTTGAACAGGTAATCGAAAGAGGCTGTGGCCTTGACGTTCACCGGGACACTGTTACAGCAACAGTGATGGGGAAAGGAATAATAACCCAAACCCGAACCTATAACACCACCACGAGTTCATTGAGAGAATTAGGTTCATGGCTGGAAAGCCTTCAGGTTACCGATGGTGCAATGGAAAGCACGGGGATATACTGGAAACCGGTTATGCATATTTTACGCACTTATCCTATCAACCTGATTGTAGTCAACGCCCAACATATAAAAAATGTTCCAGGACGCAAAACAGATAAGGCAGATAGTCAGTGGATATGTAAACTTTTAATTAGCGGCTTACTGAAAGGGAGTTTTATTCCTCCCGAAAATATACAAGAGCTCAGAAATTTACACCGCTACAAAACCAAACTCATCCAATCAGCAGCTTCTGAGAAAAACAGGATTATCCGGGTTTTGGAAGATTCCAATATCAAAATAGCCTCAGTAGTAACCGACGTATCGGGACATACGGCAACTTACCTCATCAATGGCCTGATCGAAGGCCGCAATGATTTGGAGAATCTGATCGCTGAATGTTATCATAAAAAGTTAAAAAAGAGCCCAAATCAAATAAAGGAAGCTATCACCGGAAGGCTGACCGCAAACAATATCTTTATTCTCAAATCCATGCAAAAGCATATTGCCTCTTTGGAAGAACAAATTGCAGAGATTGATATTGAAATTGAAAAACACATTAAAGATTTTGAAAAGGAAATAGAGTTGCTTCAAACCATACCTGGCGTTGGAAAAAAGGGGGCTATCAGTATTGTGGCAGAAATAGGAGTTGATATGAATGTTTTCCCTAATGAGCATCACCTGGCATCATATTCAGGAATGTGTCCCGGCAATAACGAGAGTGCCGGTAAAAAAAAAGTTCAAGAACACGTCACGGGAATATTCATTTAAAAGCATCTCTTACTGAATTAGCCTGGTCAGCAACACGCACCAAAAAAAGTTATTACAAGGCAAAGTATGAAAGTATGATTTCCAGACGCGGAAAAAAAATAGCACTACTCGCAATAGGGCATAAAATCCTGTGTGCATCTTACTTTGTCATAAAAAACAAAGAATCCTTTAAAGAACTCGGTTATGAATATTTTATAGAACGAAGGAAGAAAAACAGAATAGAATATTTAAAGCGAGCGCTTAAAGAATTTGGTTTTAAAATTAACGCAGCATAAAAAAATAAAGGTCGAGACTTTCTGGTGGTTTAACCCCGGGGATGAAACTGACTTCAACAGATAAGCACAAACACATGTACCTCGAGTACGCGTATGAAATTTTCACTCCTTATCTGTTCTTTTATTATGCTGATATTATTTAACTTATTGATTATTTTCGTATGAAAGAACTGTTATTGACTGCGTTTTTGCCTTAAATGCCATGTAATAATCGTCGGCTTTATGCTTATGTACCAACCTGTTAATGCTGATTGCATCGATAGGTTTTTTTATTTGCTTAAAAATCGGCTGTCCGACAAATTATTTTTGTCCATATTGTGTCTTTGTTGCCGTAAACCAAAGCTCCAACAAGGGGAAAAACTGCAAGGGAGTAATCCCTTTCTTTTTTTGTCGTTCAGTAGTATGTCTATTTATATTTATATCTTTGAACCGGGGATTCAAGCCCCGGTTTAATTAAATAACCTCATTTAGGATGTTGATTATTGGAATTGCCGGAGGATCGGGAAGTGGAAAATCAACCGTTGTAAACAAAATCGCTTCAAGTCTTTCGGTCGGATCGGTCGCAATTATTTCGCAGGATGCTTATTACAAAGACAATGGACATCTGTCGGAGGAAGCGAAACGGAAAATTAATTTCGATCACCCTTCAGCCATCGAATTTAATCTGCTGATCAAACACCTGGATCAACTCAAGGCAGGTCAGTCCATTGAGATGCCCATTTATTCCTACCTCACCTGCGCAAGATCGAAAGAAACGGTTACCATTTTACCAAAGGGAGTTATTATCGTCGAAGGGATCTTGATCTTAAACAGTCCGCGGCTGCGCGAACGCATGGACATTAAAATTTTTGTGGATGCAGATCCGGATGACCGGTTGATCCGCATCATCAGAAGGGATATTATCGAAAGGGGCAGGACTTACGAGCAGGTGTTGGCACATTATGAACAGTTCGTGAAACCGATGCATATGCAGTTCATTGAGCCCACAAAACGTTATGCGGATATCATCATTCCACAAGGGGGAGAAAATGATATCGCGATCGACATTATAAAATCAAGGGTCTGGCAGCACAATAACGTTTAACTGAAATACCGGGGATTGCTAATCCGTTATCCTGGTGAGGTTGTAATTTGCCTTTGATTCGTATTGATTCATCTCCTCATCCAGCAGCTTAATGGTATTTTTGTCTACGACCAGATAGTTGATGACATCCGAATCTTCCGGATCTTCATTTTGGACACTTAACTGGTAAACTATGGCATTCGGGTCTTCTTTTGTTCCTTTGACGGCAACCCAGGTGCCATCGGTTTCAAAAGCCTTGTCATCATTCTGGCCAATGTATATCTCCTGCAATTTATAAGTATTTTGTTTTTTGGCTTTGTTCTGATAAAGTGTCAGTGTAGTTTTAATTCCCTGGCAATCTGAACAGGGCAAAGTGCCTTCATAGACGGAAACCGAACTGCCTCCGAATAATTTAATTTGATCGTTTGAAGCACTGTTTTTATTGTTTAGACCACCGGAACAAGCAGTAAGAGCGAGAATAAAAATGAAGCAAAAAATGTTCTTCATGTCAGGAAATTTTAGAATATCAGCTTAAAGAATTTATATTACAAATTATTCAGGCTAAAATTATTTTTTAAAGATACAGCAATTTATCAAAATAAATTAAAGTTAAATTGTTAAAACTCTTTATTTCCTGGGACAACTTTCACAAATAAGTTAATTTCACGCCATTATTAAATGTAGTTCATGTACGCTATTATTGATATTGAAACAACCGGTGGCAATGCTGTTTATGAACGCATTACCGAGATCGCTATTTTTGTTTATGACGGAGAAAATGTGGTTGACCAATTTACCTCGCTAATCAATCCGGAAAGACCTATCCCTTTTTATATCACCAAACTTACCGGCATTAGTGACCAAATGGTTAAAAATGCACCTACCTTTGAACAGCTGGCGGCAAGAATAGATCAGATAACAACGGGTTGTTTCTTTGTAGCACACAATGTTTCATTCGATTATAATTTTGTAAGGGAGGAGTTTCGCCGCATTGGCTTTAAATATGAGCGGAAAACACTTTGTACGGTAAAGTTGAGCCGTAGACTGATTCCCGGCAAACGATCTTACAGCCTTGGAAATCTTTGTCATGACATAGGAATCAATATCAAAGATCGTCACCGTGCTGAAGGGGATGCCCTGGCTACCGTGAAATTGTTTGAATTGCTACTCGCCGCAGATCCTTCTCTGTCAAAACAGGCAACACAAAAGCTTCCAAACAACATGCCCCAGCACTTGTTGGAGCGGTTGCCCGAATCAACAGGCGTTTATTATTTCTATGATGAAGACGATAAACTGATCTATATCGGCAAAAGCATCAATATCAGGGAAAGGGTGTTATCCCATTTATATAGCAGGACAGGGAAGAAGGCCGGTGAAATGAAAAAGAAAATCCATAACATCGATTTTGAATTAACCGGATCGGACCTTATTGCCCAGTTAAAGGAATCTGACGAGATTAAACAAATTAAGCCCTTGTTTAACGGCGCACAACGGAAGACAATTTCGACATATGAAATTGCCACCGATATTGATGAAAATGGGTATCAATGGTTACGCGTGATGAAGAATCCGGCAGGTGCTACTGCTCTTGCTTCCTATAACAGCAGGGCCATAGCATTGCAGGAATTGGATGCTTTAACCGAAAAATATTTCCTATGCCGGAAAATCAACGGTTTATATAAATCTGCCGGGGCTTGTATTCAGCAGGGTATGGGCTATTGTCTGGGAGCCTGTGTCGGAAAAGAAGAACCGGAATCGTACAACCGGCGGACCATGGAGGCTGTCAGGCAATTTGAATATCTTCATCGCAATATGGTCATCGTGGACAAAGGGCGGACCATGAATGAAAAATCGGTGATTGTGGTAGAAAATGGCCGGTATCTCGGATATGGCTATCTTGACACTTCCTGTTTTGGCGGGAGTTTAGACGAATTGAAAGAATGCATTAAACAGCAGGAGGACAATAGGGTGGCTCAGAAGATTATCAACAGCTATCTCTTGAAAAAGGGGGTGGAGAAGGTGATCAAATTTTAGAGGGGCGATCTTCGTCCGGTTTTGAGTCTTCTTGCAGATGAGCCTTCTTTTGAGGGTTGTCAAAATGGTCGATTCCCTTTGTCAATAAGACGGTGATGATAAAGTAGACGAAAAACAAGACAAACGAAGTGATGACGGCCAGGATCACTTTGGCGTATATTCCGGTTATACGCCAGAAGATATATCCAACTCCGCAAGCTACTACGAACGAAATCAAGATGATATAATGCATTAACCTGAGTCGCCAGAAAGTGGGTTTAACATCCAGCTTCCGGATGACCGGTAAGATGATGATCCAGTGGATCAGAAACGCCAGTATCAAGGCAACGGGGAACAGCAGGTAATAAAAGATTACGTCAGCCATATCTGTTGATTCAAAATTATAGTTGGCGGTCAACAAGTCCTTAATCAGATCTTCCACCTTGAGGATACCCAGTACGACCAGGATACCAGTTATCACCGGCAACAGTAGTTTGAAAAATTTACGCATCATTTGGCATTTAACGTAAAACAATAATACAGAAAGCCTGATAACAGTGATCACTTAAAACGTTAAAAAAATAGAAATTCAGGAATAATGTTCGAACAAACCACCGTAACTTTGCATAATCTTATTAATAATAAATGGTTAGAATTATTACATGTTCCTGAATAATTAATATAAACATAGAAAGAACATACATGTTTTCAAAGCCATTTAATAAAAATGTATAGTTATGAATCATTTATTTAACAAAACTTGTTTGTTTGCATTTGCAATTGGATTAACGGTTACACAAGGTTGTAAATCTCCGGGAATAGCGACCCAGGCACCCGACGAGAATTACATGAACATAGAATATAAGCCTGCGCCATCGGTTATTTCGGTGCCGGTCGAAATTGATGTTAAGTCGGTTGAAACATTGTTAAATAAAGAAATCAATGGCCTTATCTATGAAGACAACAGTCTGACCAATAATAACAATGACAACCTGATGATGAAGGTGTGGAAGCGCGATAACTTTAAGATCGATATGGAAGGGGATATGCTCACATACCGGATTCCTCTTAAGTTATGGGCTAAGGCCGGTTTCAAATTCCAAAAGCTTGGAATCACCGTGTCAGACTACCGTGACTTCAATGCAGAAATTGCGTTGAAATTCAAAACCAAAGTTACCCTCAACAAGGACTGGAGCATATCAACCAGAACCGTATCAGACGGATATGACTGGATAAGTCAGCCAACCGTAAGTATTGCCTCTTACAAAATGCCCATTACTTTTGTTGCCGATGCTTTAC
>JAUZOM010000226.1 GCA_030706465.1 Bacteroidota bacterium
ATCGGTATGGTACGCTTGCTGACCAATATCCTCACAAATACAGGTAAGAGCGTAATGACAGGCTGGTACTGGGAATCAACCCATTGGTTTTGGCATACCAACTGGCTTATCTTTGAGATCTGGTTGCTTGTCTTCATCATGTTGGCTATGGTCGTCATATCGCTTTTCACTCCGAAGCCAACCGATAAACAGATAGATTTCATCACGTTCACAGGTGACTACAAGAAACTCATTATGAAGAGCTGGAACAAGTGGGATGTTATTGCCTCATTAGGTGTGGTAGCTATTTGTGCTACATTCTACTGGTATTTCTGGTAAAATACCGGCAAAAGTTTGACATCAACATGAAAAATTAATTAATCTATAAGTTAGTTCTGATTTCTTTCTCTATTTTTGTCAAAGCTTAGTCACAAATCAACATCGATACATTGAAGTTAAAAACAAATCCTCCAGACTCATTATTTTTATTTAAAAATTTGAAGTTTGGAGGATTTTTTGATATAACCTATAATTTTTGGTACTTGTAATATCATTCTAAATATTCCGGTTGGAAAATAATTATTTCAAACAATTTAACACATAGCATCATGAAAAAAACTTTTTTGTCATTATTAATTCTGACTCTGTTCTTTACAGCCTGTAAAAACAATAAAAACAATGTTCAGCTATTTCCACAAAGCAATTTCGACACCATCGTAAGTGGGCAAAAGGTGTCCCTTTACACCTTGAAGAACGACAAAGGGATGACGGCACAAATCACCAATTACGGCGCACGCCTGGTCGATCTATGGGTTCCGGACAAAAACGGCACTTTCAAGGATGTAATCTGGGGATACGAAACAATAAAAGCCTATTTAAATGCAACCGATTTATTTGCGGGTCCTATAGTCGGACGTTATGGGAACCGGATCGGGAAAGGCCGGTTTACATTGGATGGTAAATCGTACCAATTAACTTTAAATAATCATGGCAATCATCTTCATGGTGGTGTGAACGGCTTTTATACAAAGGTCTGGAATGCCCGTCAATTTAAAAACGAGAAGGGAGAAGATGCACTTGAGCTAACTTATATTTCTCCTTCCGGAGAAGAAGGTTATCCGGGGAACCTGACCATCAAGGTTGTATATGCTCTTACAGCAAACAACGAACTGGCAATAAATTACAAAGCAACAACCGATTCGGCAACAATTATCAATCCGACCTCCCATGTTTATTTCAATTTGCATGGAACATCTACCCAGTCAACAAACTCTCATATCCTTACCCTTTTTGCTGACAAATACACGCCAACCGATTCATTGCTAATTCCAACAGGCGAGATTGCAACCGTTGAAAATACCCCGTTGGATTTCAGGAAACCGACTACAGTGGGTGAACGCATTAAGGCGGATTTTACGGCCCTGAAATACGGGAAAGGGTATGATCATAATTTCATACTAAACAAGAAAGCCGGAGAGATATCGCTGGCTGCCGAAGTTTACGAGCCGGCAACCGGAATAGTAATGAAAGTCAAGACCGATCAACCGGCCATTCAATTTTACAGTGGCAATTTCATGGATGGAAAGGATACCGGGAAACGTGGTGAAAAACACAATTACAGAACCGGTATAGCCCTGGAAGCACAGAATTATCCCGATGCACCGAATCACCCTAATTTCCCTTCGGCTGTATTGAAACCGGGAGGAACCTATACACAAACAAGCGTTTATGCATTTGAAATAAAAAAATAAAGACAACACAAGATGGCTGAGGAATTCTGATATTTAGGGTTTCTCAACCATTTTACGCAACAGATTAATTAAAAATCTTTCAAACTCTTCTTCTGAAAAAGTAAAGAATTTGCTTTTTTATTCTGACTTTTGAAAAATGTCTTTGTAAGACACATTCCATTGAAAGCAGCTTCTATTTTAAAATCTTATTTCTAAAAACAAATAAGGTTGTCAAATACGTCACAATCTTATATAATTGCAAATACCCCGTTATGAAAATTAAGCTATCAACATTATTCATCTTATTTTCTCTTTGTTTTCAGGCAATAGCCCAGTCGTATCAAAAGACTGATTTAGGAGTAAAATCACACACTCAATCTCTAACGGTTGAGTTACAATTCTACAGTCCCGAAATAGTCAGGGTATTAAAAACGCCCGGAACTGCCTCTTTTGACAAGAAAAGTCTTTCGGCGATTAAAGCACCTGAAAAAACCGATTGGAAAATTAGTGAAGACGGCAAGATAGTCAATCTATCCAGCTCGAAATTGCATGTTGAGTTGGATTTACAAACCGGAAGAGTTACGTTCTCCGATTTGAAAGGAAATAGACTCTTTACCGAAAAAGACTATGGAACACAATTTACACCCACAATGGATGTAAATAAACAATCATATACAGTCCGTCAGGCTTTTTTACTGGATACCGATGAAGCTATTTATGGCTTGGGGCAACAACAAAACGGGCGTTTAAATCAGCGGGGGCAGAAAGTTTTATTGCAAAACGACAATATGAAAATTTGCATTCCTTTTATTCAATCACTTAAAGGATACGGAATTTTTTGGGACAACTATGCTCCTACAACGTTTACCGACAATCCACAGGAAATGTCGTTTGAATCGTTGGGGGATTGTTCCGATTACTACTTTATGTTTGGAGGAAACGGAGACAAAGTAATTGCCAACATGCGTGACCTGACCGGACAATCACCCATGTTGCCCTTGTGGGCATATGGTTATTTACAATCAAAGGAACGCTATAAAAACCAGAATGAAATTGTGGGGGTAGTAGAAAAATACCGCAGTTTGAAAGTGCCGTTGGATGGAGTTGTGCAGGATTGGCAGTATTGGGGTCAGGACAGCCTCTGGAACGCAATGAGTTTTGAAAAAAAGACTTTTCCTGATCCAAAAGCTATGGTGGATCAGATTCACAACCTGAAAGCCCACCTGATGATAGTTGCCTGGCCTGGATTTGGTCCGAAAACCAGACAATACAAAGAGCTGATGTCTAAGAAAATGATGATTAACTTTGACACATGGCCTCCAGAATCAGGGACCAAACCGTATGATCCGTACAACCCGGCAGCCCGTGATATTTACTGGAATTATCTGAATAAAGGGGTTTTCTCATTCAACACCGATGCCTGGTGGTTGGACTCTTCAGAACCTGACCATATAAATGTAAAAGAAAAGGATTTTGACCAACCGACTTTCCTTGGCTCGTATCGTTCTGTAATTAATGCTTTCCCCCTACAGCACATTAAAGGTGTATACGAACACCAACGTGCCACCACATCCGAGAAACGGGTGTGTATACTTACACGTTCTGCCTTTGCCGGACAACAACGATTTGCTGCAAATTCATGGTCTGGCGATATCGTTTCAAGTTGGGAAACATTGCAAAAACAAATTCCTGCTGCTTTGAATTTCGCCCTCAGCGGGATTCCTTATTGGAATGCCGACATTGGAGGATTTTTTTCAGGAAGTAACTTCAAAGAGGGTGTGAAAGATAAAACATTCCATGAATTATATGTTCGTTGGTTGCAATTCGGCACATTTACCCCTATGATGCGCTCTCACGGAACTGATACACCACGCGAAATCTACCAGTTTGGTAACCGTGGCAATTGGTCATTCGATGCCATTGAAAAATATATCAACTTTCGCTATCAATTAATGCCCTATATTTATTCAAACGCCTGGAATGTGACATCTAATTCAGGGAGTTTTATGCGTTCGTTGATTCTTGATTTTGCTTCCGATAAAAAAGTGCAGGACCTGAATAATGAATATCTGTTTGGTCAATCTATTTTGGTTGCGCCGGTACTGGCGCCGATGTATGTAACTAAAAATGGTGACACTCAGGTTGAGGATTTCAGTCAGGTAAAATCCCGTAAAGTTTATTTGCCAAAAGGGACCGAATGGTATGATTTCTGGACAGGAGAAAAGCTAAAAGGAGGTCAGGAAGTCGAGAAAGCTTCTCCAATTGATATTATTCCCCTTTATGTAAAAGCCGGTTCTATTTTACCGTGGGGCCCCAAAGTACAATATGCAGAACAAACTAAGTGGAATACCCTGGAAATTCGTATTTATGAAGGGGCAAATGGTGAGTTCACATTGTATGAAGATGAAAACGATAATTATAACTACGAAAGAGGCCTTAATTCAACTATTTTAATGAAATGGGATAATCAATCAAGAACAATGACCATTGGCCAACGAAAAGGAAATTTCAACGGCATGCTCAAAAGCAGAACGTTCAACGTTGTCATTGTAAAAGACAAAAACGGAATCGGAGCTAATCCAACCGTTCAATGCACAAAAGTTGTAAAATACAACGGCAAACCAATAGCAGTGAAATTATAGGTCCAGTAAAATAAAATGATTGATAGAAAATAATAAGTTGACAAAACATTTAAAACGATTTAAACAGAATAATATTTCAAATCAAAATACTGAAAAGCAAGAGAAGTTTATTCCCATGAAAACGGACCTTCATAAAATTAAACACAGAACTTTTCTTACCTTTGGGGCCTAAAACAATGCCATTATTGAATTGCGTTAGGTTGATAAAATTACTCCTGATATTAAAACTATTAAATAATAGAAAGTTATAATATCCGGACAGTAGAAGATGCGACCTCCCAATGCTTTTTGTCGGTTTATACCATGACATAAATAATTAAAAAAAGTATAACTATAAAAACAAACTTTAATATGAAAAAAAGTTGGATATTAACCAGCTTGATTTTTGCGTTTTTAGTACCTGCTAATGCACAAGAAAAAGCTGTTGTTAACGATTGGGAAAACCCGGCTGTTTTCCAGATTAACCGGGAACCTGCACGAGCAACATTTCTTCCTTATGCCGACAAGAGTTCGGCAATTGCTGATGAATATGTTCGTTCACCCTGGTTCTATTCCCTAAATGGAAACTGGAAATTCCAATGGTCCCCTACCCCCGACCAACGTCCGAAGGATTTTTATAAAACAGATTTCAATTCTGTTAACTGGAAAGAGATCCCTGTTCCTTCCAACTGGGAATTGAAAGGTTACGGTATTCCTATTTATACCAATATTACCTACCCATTTCCTAAAAATCCACCTTTTATTGATCATTCCGACAATCCGGTAGGTTCATACCTCCATAATTTCAATCTTCCCGAGAACTGGAATGGCCGCCGTGTTTACCTTCATTTCGAAGGAGGAACTTCGGCAATGTATATCTGGGTGAACGGCGAAAAAGTGGGTTACTCCGAAAATACCAAGAGTCCGGCGGAATTTGATATCACCCGATACGTAAAACCCGGTAAAAACCTCTTAGCGGTAGAAGCCTATCGTTGGAGCGATGGTTCGTACCTTGAGGACCAGGATTTCTGGCGCATTTCGGGAATCGATCGCAATGTCTATCTTTACAGTACGGAGAATGTACGTATTGCAGACTTCTTTGCACGCCCCGATTTGGATGGAAACTACAAAAACGGTTCGCTGTCGGTTGACATTAAATTGAGCAATTACAATAACTCCCCGAAAAACGCCCAGGTTGAAGCATCATTGGTAGATGCCACCGGAAAAGAAATCTTCAACCAAACGCTGAAAATCAATACACCGGCAGATAGTAAAAAAGAAGAAACTTTCACCCGCAAAGTCTCTTCACCGTACTTATGGAGCAATGAGACGCCCTACCTTTATTCCTTGGTGCTGACACTGAAAGACGAAAATGGTAAATTCATTGAAACTGTATCCACGAAAATTGGATTCCGTAAAGTGGAACTCAAAAACGGGCAACTGTTGGTCAACGGGAAACGTATTCTGGTTCACGGTGTCAATATGCATGAGCAC
>JAUZOM010000227.1 GCA_030706465.1 Bacteroidota bacterium
AAAATAGACTTCTCTTTCTATGCAAAGCTGTATATCCATTTTTGCATGACTTTTAATCTCACAAATATAGTAACAGTTTTTTAATTTATGTATTTATTGGATTGCAAATCCTTATAATACAAGAAGGTGGAATGACATATTCCACCAACAAGCATTACCATTTTCTTATTGAATGAAGGACATACCCTGAAGGACTGGATTGTGTCCGGCAAATTTAATATATTATATCGAATAGTAACAATATTCCGGTCCGAATCTCGTTTCATATTGCCATTGCAATGAGTCCCGATTTTCCCCGTCTCCGGGTTGGCTTGAAAGCCTGCCGGTTTATATCCTCAATAACTATTTCCGCAATTCTGTTGTATAACATAAAAAGTCCTGCTTGTCACATTAAAAATAAGTGTTTTCTTTACACTTGTTTTTATTGAAAGGTGTTCTTGCGTTTATAGCATTACGAATCAATGCTATATAATTTGTGATACATTGGCCGAATGAGCCTATAAAATAAGAACTTTCGCTTCAAGCGGGGGATCGGATTAAAGGCTTTTCAGATCGGTCCGGATATTTTTCTTTTGTTTTTTATATCGTGTAATTTTTTAATATTTCATCTTATGTCACTAAAATCGAATCTTTATTTCCTGTTGTTTCTTGTTGCAGGAGCTATTCAGGCACAACCCAAACTGACTGCTAACCTGGCGCAACCCGGGATTGCCGTTAGTCCGACCCATTACGGGATATTCTTTGAAGATATCAACCATGCAGCCGATGGCGGGTTGTATGCTGAGTTGATCCGGAACCGTTCTTTTGAAGATGCCGCTACCCCCGATTTCTGGACCGTCACCAAACAAACCGGCGGGGTAGTTACTGCTTCTATCGAAACACAGAACCTGTTGAATAAGGCCCAGTCGAAGGCATTGAAACTTAAAGTGGACAATGCAACCCCCGATATACGGGTTGGGGTCAGTAACAGTGGGTTTTGGGGAATCAATGTAGTCAACGGGCGCCAATATAAGCTGACATTTTTTGCGAAATGTGATGCCAGCTTTACCGGGACGGTGACTGCCTCCCTAGAAAGTGCCTCAGGCGTTCAGTATGCCCGGACTACGGTAACCAACCTGACTGCCGATTGGCAAAAATACTCCTGCACCCTCACTGCCACGGGCGATGATACGGCTGCACGGTTTGTCTTGTCGACCAATTCCACCGGTACCTTGTGGTTTGATGTTATATCCCTGTTTCCACCGACCTTTAATAACCGGGACAATGGATTACGCCCCGATCTGGCCCAATTACTGGTCAACCTGAAACCTTCTTTCGTCCGTTTCCCGGGGGGGTGTTTTATAGAAGGCGACTCGTTGTCGCACCGGTTCCAGTGGAAGAATACCATCGGGAAAATAGAAGACCGTCCGGGGCATAAAAACCTGTGGGGATATCGCACGTCTGATGGGATGGGATTTCATGAATTCCTGCAATTGTGCGAGGACTTAAATGCCGCTCCCCTGTATGTGGTCAATGTCGGATTGTCGCATACAGATTATCAGTCTGTTTCCAACCTGACCGGTTACATCCAGGACGTACTGGATGCATTGGAATATGCCAATGCATCAACCGCTACCCCGTATGGGGCTATGCGTGCCGCAAACGGCCATGCCGAACCATTCAATATCAAGTACCTGGAAATCGGGAATGAAAATTATTTTGGAAACAATTACGGGTATCGTTATTACCTTTTTTACAATGCTATCAAAGCCAAGTATCCCGATATGCAATTTATCGGGAATGCTGCTGCCTGGGGAACGGATAACCCTTCCTGGACTTTTACCTATCCGGTGAATTTTGAGGATGAACATTATTACCGCAGTTCGCAGTGGTTCATCAACCAGTATAAAAAGTACGATACCTATAGCCGTACCGGTACAAAGGCCTATGTGGGAGAATATGCCGTTACGTCAGGTTGCGGGAATGGAAACCTGAAAGCGGCTCTTGGTGAAGCGGTTTATATGGCCGGCATGGAAAACAATTCGGATGTCGTCCCGATGAACTCGTATGCACCTATTTTTGTGAATAACAACGACCGGGCCTGGAATCCGGACATGATCAATTATACCGCCTCGAAAGCCTATGGCACGCCATCCTATTATGTACAACAACTATTTTCCAACAATATAGGTACCGTGAATATCCCGGTCAAAGACAGCCTGAATACAAAGATAACTCCGGTGACCGGGGCTATCGGGCTGGGTACCTGGTCGACCGTAGCCGATTATTCCAATGTTGTGGTAACCAGTCCATCAACCACTTTGTTTTCCGATAATTTTACCGGTGCCGGCAACTGGACTTCCACAAGCGGCAACTGGAATGCTGCAGCCGATGTCTATTCACAAACAGCTACTTCAACCGATTGCCGGTCGGTGGCTTACCAAGTGACTGACAGCGTCTATACTTATTCCTTAAAAGCAAGGAAAGTCAGTGGCAATGAAGGCTTCCTGATTATATTCGGGTATAAGGATACTAATAATTTTTACTGGTGGAACCTGGGCGGATGGGGGAATACCCAACATGCCATCGAACAAACGATTGATGGGTCGAAAGCCACCCTCGTAACAACCCCCGGAACCATAACGGCCAACCAGTGGTATGATATCCGGATTGAAGTGTCACGCACGAAAATGATGTTTTATTTGAATAACGCGTTGATTCACACCCTGGATATTTCGCCATCCAATATCCTCTATACAACAGCGAGTCTTGATAAGGCCAAACAAAAGTTTTACCTGAAGGTCATTAATCCCAACGGAACCAACATCACGGCTAATATCAACCTTTCGGGAAGCGCTGCTACGGTAACCGGCAGTGCCATTGAGTTGACGTCGGATAACGTGATGAACGAGAATACGTTCACGTCCCCGGTTAATATTGCTCCTGTCGAAAGCGCTGTAAATCCGGTGGCCAATTCCTTTAATTATACCTTTAAAGCTAACTCGGTAACAATTTTAAAGTTAAATACTGCTGTTTCGGATGGTCTTCCGGCCAACCGGGTGCAGAATAAATTGATCCTTTCTCCCAATCCGGTTACCGGCCGTCTGCATTTCGACGGATTGTCCGAAGGGGTCAGCTCGGTCGAAATCAATAATTTAATCGGACAGCTGGCCCTGAAAGGTACTGTAACAAATGGGGAATCCCTGGATGTTTCAGCCATTAAAACAGGAATTTATATGGTTCAAACCCGGAATGGCTCTATCCATGCTTCGGCTAAAATCATAAAGCAATGAAGCCTCCAGAGCGTTCATCCAGTTGCCGGCAGGAATAAAGCAATGTGTCTGGTTATTTACCAGATATAACCGCACTTCCGCAGTAGCCCGCTTTGGATACTTCTGACGATAAAAAAGCCCTTTATAATCTATAGATTGTAAGGGGCTTTCGATTTTTGGGTAACAGAATAGTAATACGGTTCAATTAAATAAAGAAATGACTCTTAATTGGCCAATGAACCTTGTCTCAATAAAAAAGAAACGATCCAAATGAATGGACTGCTTCTTTTTCAAGATTAAGAAGTATTTTCTATCTCAGACTCTAAATCAGGTACAGGGCGTAATGGTAAAATTGATGATCATGAGACAGTACTCTTAATAGGAGAATAAAGTTTCTTTTATATTACAAAAGAAGGCATCGGATGTCGTTGTTTTCTAACTGTAAATCATGTTTTTGTGGTCGGAGTTACCTTCGAATGATTAACTTCTGTTTTGCATTCCAGTCTATGGATTTACATTCAACCAGATATATTCCGTTGGCTAAACCGCCTATATTTATTTCTTGTTGATTTTGTTTTAATGCTTCTGTTTTGAAGAGTGCACCCATAATATTGTAGATATTCATTGTGACTTCAGTATTGCTGTTTTTATCCATAAATAGACTGAATACATACTTGGCCGGATTGGGTTGAATACTTAGTGCATTATTAATAGAGCATTCTTCCAGGTTAGTGGGAGGAGACTTCCATTTGGCTACATGATTTGCCGGGCTTCCCCCTGCATTTAGAAAGGAACCTCCAACGTACAATGCATCATTGAAGACAAATAATTTACTAACACTATCATCTACCCCGGATCCTAAAGCGGACCAATTCTTTCCATCCCATTTTGCAATGTGATGTATATCCGATCCGAGTGTGAAATTTTCACCCCCTGCGTACAATGCTCCATTGTAGGAGGCCAAATCATATATTTGTCCATTCAGTCCTGAACCAAGAGCTGACCATGAGCTTCCATTCCATTTAGCAACATTATTTGCCGCTATTCCCCCGGCATTACTAAAAAGACCCCCTACATATACATCTCCGTTATGGATACAAAGAGCCGTAATTTTACCGTTTGTTCCTGATCCAAGTGCAGACCAGGAGCTTTCGTTCCATTGGGCAATATGGTTTGCTGAAACGCCCCCGGCAACAGTGAAATATCCAGCAGCATACAACAATTTACGGATTGTATCAGGAACTAATTCTCGTATTACATCATTCATTCCACCTCCAACAGAGTCCCAGCAACATGAGTTCCCCCTGAAATTTGCAATATAGGAAGCGAGATTATCCTCTCTATCGTACGAACGGAGAGGATCTCCCCCGGCAGTCGAGAAATTTCCTCCGGCATAAAGTATTCCATGAAAGGAAGCCATTGCTGAAATAGTATTGTTCATTCCCAGACCATCGTTTCCCAGTCCATTCCCTACAGTAGTCCATTGACTGCCATTAAATCGACTCGCATTAGTATATAAATCATTATCCGGGCAAAGGACAAAGAAATTTTCACCTCCAACATATAAATTATTGCCGTTGCTAACACATAAAGCATTTAAATTCCCGGCAGAAAATGAAAAAAGGCCAGAATTCATCCCAACCCAGTTACTACCATTCCATTCAAATATACCAGAACTTGCTGCAAATAAATTCCCGTTATACTCTGTGAACGTATTAACAGGATCTTCTATCCCATCTCCGACAGGACTCCATTCTTGTGCATTTGAAGTAATCATAATGCCACAAAAAATCGTTGTTAGAATATAAAATTGTTTTGTTTCCATTTTTTCACAATGATTTAGGTACTGTTTCTAACTATAAAATGTTAATCATGCATGAAGCCTGTATTTGCCTGGGGGGAACCTATCAATTAAATGTTTAAGTGTTGATTCTCTGCTATGTTTTCTTTATCTCAATTTGGTACAACGTCGATTTTATCGTATTTTTAGTATTTAAATAACAATAATTTAAATCATTTAGTTTTTAATTTATTCAAATAGATCAAATAATATTAAAATATCGTTATGTGGTTGACTGTTGTGTCTTTTTTTGATCAATTTATGTGTTCTTCTATGTCTATTGTGGTTAGAGTTATTTGCTTTATTTTGATTTAGTAAAGTAGAATTATACACTTGGACAATCTCTGTTGACTATTGATCCGGCACCCGGTCGTCTGACGAAGCTGGAGGAGTGTTGAAGTTGATCCTTACCCGGATTCCAACTCGTTGACGGATTTTGTTTCATTTCTGGTACTTTCTCCTTGGGTAGTATCCTCTTCCTTTAGTCTTCATTCTGCCGGGGTTCATTCTCTGTATAGAGACAGTTCAACGGGAGTATAGAGAGGGTTCAGTGAGGGTTCAGTTAGGTCTACCTCATTGAACCCTCACTGAACCCTCACTGAACCCTCACTGAACCCCCTCTGAACCTAGGAGGTTATAAGACTGAAATACGGTTGAAATACGGTTGAACCCAGACTGAGAAAACACCCTCTTTTGACGTCACCCAGGTTGAAAATGCTCCCACTTTTGAA